>JAYOED010000004.1:1257-54194 GCA_038106575.1 Burkholderiales bacterium | reverse complement strand
CATTGTGGTCGCGGTTCGCCGGTAAAAAACACCGTGATAGTATAGCTGCGAAAATCAGCACATGACACCCACACCGCAGCAAAGGACTGCTACCGCGGTCGCAAACGCACTCCCAAAACCCCACGATGGCCATCGACTACCAGAAACTTCTCAACTGGAATATTCCACAAGTTGAACAACAACTGACGAAGCGCGACACCATACTCTACGCACTGGGCGTCGGCCTCGGCGCAGACCCGGTCGACGTCAAACAGCTGCAGTTCGTCTACGAAGAAAACCTGAAAGCGCTGCCGACGATGGCGATCATCCTTGGCTATCCCGGTCCGTGGCACGCCGCGCCCGGCACCGGGGTCACCCGCAGCCACGTGGTGCACGGAGAACAGGGATTCGTGATTCACAAACCACTGCCGGTTGAAGGTCCAATCACCGGCAAGACCCGCGTCACCGGCGTTCTCGACAAAGGCAAGGACAAGGGCGCACTGCTACAGACGGCTTGCGATGTGCGCGAAAAAAACAGCGGTGATCTGATCTGCACGCTGACTTCGACCACCTTTTGCCGGGCCGACGGCGGTTTTGGCGGACCATCAGGCCCGACCCCGGCACCGCAGCCGATTCCTGAAACACCAGCTCACGCGGTCTGCGATGTCACAACATTGCCGCAGGCGGCTCTGATCTACCGGCTTTCCGGCGATTACAATCCGTTGCACGCAGATCCGGTATACGCGGCAAAGGCCGGTTTCAAGATGCCGATCCTGCACGGCCGCGCGACGTTCAGCGTGGTTGGCCATGCGTTGTTGAAATCCGTATGCGATTACGATCCGCTGAAGTTGAAAAGCATGGCCGGGCGTTTCTCCTCGCCGGTCTATCCCGGAGAAACCATCCGCACCGAAATATGGATCGATGGCAAAGTCATCACTTTCCGCGCCACGGTGCCGGCACGCAGCGTCACGGTGCTCAATAACGGCCGCGCGGAAATTTCATAAAATCATTTAGAATCATATATTTATTGATCAAGAGGCTATGATGGCAGAACTCCGGATGATGGAAGGCAAAGTGGTCGTGGTGACGGGCGCAGGCCGCGGCATTGGGGCCGCAATCGCGAAAATGGCAGCGGCACATGGCGCGAAAGTGGTGGTCAACGACATCGGCGTCGCACTCGACGGTGCGGGCGGCGACCAGACCCCAGCGCAGGACGTCGTCAACGAAATCTTGAAGGCCGGCGGCGAGGCCGCGGCAAATTACGACAGCGTTGCCGAATTCGTCAGCGCCGGAAAAATCATCCAGTGCGCGCTCGACAACTTCGGGCGCATCGACGGCGTGGTCAACAACGCGGGCATCCTGCGCGACGTGATTTTCCACAAGATGAGCGAGAGCGACTGGGATTCAGTGGTCGGCGTGATGCTGAAAGGCGCGTTCAACTGTTCGCGCCACGCCGCTGATCATTTCCGCAAGCAGGAATCCGGCGCCTTGGTGCACATGACCTCGACCTCCGGTCTGATCGGCGGCATGGGCCAGGTCAACTACGGCGCCGCCAAGCTGGGCATGGTGGCAATGTCAAAGGGCATCGCAGTGGACATGTCGCGCTTCAACGTGCGCTCGAACTGCATCGCACCGGTGGCGTGGACACGGATGACGGCCTCGGTGCCACCCAAGGATCCGGCCACCGTGGCGCGTATCGAACAGCGCAAACAGGTCACGCCCGAACACAACGCCCCGCTCGCGGTATTCCTGCTGAGCGACGCAGCCAAGGATGTCAACGCCCAAGTCTTCGCGACGCGCAAGAACGAGATTTTCCTGATGAGCCAGTCGCGACCGCTGCGCAGCATCCATCGCGGCGACGGCTGGACGCCGCAGCGATGTGCCGAGCACATGCTGCCGGCTTTGAAGAGCTGGTTCTATACACCAACCGAGCGCACCGGGGACGTGTTCCCGTGGAACTCTATCTGACCTGACCCCGATGAACGTACGTTTCGAGAAAAACGACGGAATCGCGGTCCTCACGCTGGACCGTCCAGACCGGCTGAACGCGATGGCCGATCCGATGTGGGACGCGCTCTACGATCACATTAACGCCATCGCCGCCGATGACGACATCCGCGTGGTAGTACTCAAAGGTGAAGGTCGCGCCTTCTGTTCCGGTGGCGACGTCAGCGCCATGGCTAAGTCCGACATCAAATCGGGCCGCAGCCGCTCGCAGAAACGTCATCGCACCATCATTGAACTCTACAACCTCGACAAACCGGTCATCGCTGCCACCCGCGGCGCGGTCTACGGCATCGGCAACGCTTTGGCACTTGCCTGCGACCTGATCATCGCCTCCGATACCACCAAATTCTCGATGGCTTTCAAAAAGGTTGGCGTGGTGCCTGACGGCGGCGCGATCTTCTTCATGGTGCAGCGCCTCGGCATCGCTCAGGCCAAGGAACTAGTCTATACCGCGCGCGCCTTCGGAGCCGACGAAGCAAAAGAACTCGGCTTGGTATCGCGTGTGGTTGCCGATGCCGAACTGGAGACCGCAGCTCTGGCGCTAGCGCAGGAATTTGCCGAATCCGCGACCTACGCGCTGGCTCTGGCTAAGAAAATGTTCCAGTCGATGGCGGTGCCGACACTCGAACAATTGTGCGAAATGGAAACCCTCGCTTCCGGCATCGTACGCCTAACCCACGACCACCAGGAAGGCGTTGCCGCATTCAAGGAAAAGCGGCCGCCGAAGTTTCTCGGTAAATAGGCGGTACGCCTTGAGCACGATGCAACGTGACAGCGACGGGCTCTGGCTGACCTGGCTGTGCGCGAGCCGCACCAGCTTTGCGGTGATGTTCACCACCTATGCAGCATCGATCCCACTGCTGAAACTGGAATGGAACATGACCGGTGGCGAAGCCGGTCTAATCCAGTCGGCCTGGCACATCGGTTACCTGTTCTCGCTGGTCGCAGTGGGTCTGCTAGCTGACCGTTATGGCGCCAAACGCGTATTCATCCTATCCAGCGGAATTTCCAGCCTCATGGCAATGCTGTTCGCGTTCTTTGCCGACAGCTTCCTAAGCGCCGCACTGCTCTACGGCCTCACGGGGCTTTTCTCCGGCGGCTCGTACACGCCGGGGCTGGCGCTGATCGCAGAACGCTTCCAGTCAAAGGGCCGCGGTCGTGCGATGGGCTTCTACATTGCCGCCGCTTCCGGGGGCTACGCACTGGCGCTGGTGATCACCGGCGCGGTAACGCCGCTGTTCGGCTGGCGCGGCGCCTTCATCGCCAATGCTCTCGGGCCGCTGATCGGCATTTTCGTCGCACTTTACGCGCTGCGCGCAACACCCAACGTCATTCATCCCCAGAGCGCTGAACACGACGCCGAAAAGCCGGTCGGCGCAATCCTCGCCAACAAACCCGCGATGCTGGTGACATGGGCCTATACCTTCCATTCATGGGAAATGCTCGGCATGAAGGCATGGATGCCGGCTTTTCTGGCAGCCGCAGCAGCCTATACCTCCGGCAGCAGCGCCACTGCATCGGCCAGCCTCGGTGCGGGGCTTGCTGCAATTGCCTACGTCGGCAGCATGGTCGGCAGCGTCACTGGGGGCTGGCTGTCGGATCGCATGGGACGTACCTGGAGCATGCTAGTTCTCGCCACCATCAGCGCCACCTGTTCGTTGTTGCTGGGCTGGCTGATCGGACTGCCGCTGTGGCTGCTGTCGGTAATCTGCTTCGTCTACAGTTTTGCTGCGGTCGGCGATTCGTCAGTGTTTTCCACGGCAGTGACCGAACTGGTGCCGCCCCGCCTCATCGGCGCCGCCTACTCGGTGCGCTCGGTGCTGGGATTCGGCGCCGGCGCTATCGCTCCATGGGTATTCGGCCTGGTTCTTGATGCGGCAGGCGCCGTGCAGACATCACCCGTTGTTACCTGGGGACTCGCCTGGTGCTCTCTGGGCGTGATCGCCATGATGAGCCCGGTGGCGACGTGGCGGCTGCGGCGCATGCCCGAAGCCGTGCAGATGGCAGGCGGAAAACGTTAAACTCGGACCCACCACCGATACACTGATCAATATGAAAATTACCAAGCTCGAGATTTATATTCTGCGTGCACCTGACGATAGCCGCCCTCACTGGGTCAGCCATTTCATCGTGCCCAAGGCCAATGAAATTCTAGTGCGCATGCAAACCGATGCCGGCATCGAAGGCGTGGGGATAGCCACCAGCTATACGCCGATCGAGGCTGCGATCAAGGCTTTCAAGTCAGGCATCGCCGATCACATTGTCGGCGAAGATCCACTGGCCTCAGAGAAACTGCATCACAAGCTGTTCTGGCTGACTGCGCAGCGCATTGCCTCCGAAAAAGGCTGGACACGCGAAGCCGTCGTACGCATTGCCGCGGCGGTGGACATCGCCGCCTGGGACGTGATTGGCAAGGCGGCCAAACTGCCGCTCTACCGTCTGTTCGGCGGCTTCCGCTGCGAAGTGCCCTGCTACGTGACCTGCGCCTATTACCGCGAAAGCAAAACCATGTCCGAACTCAAGGACGAAATGCAGATGCTGAAAGCACAGGGCCACCAGGGCTTCAAGGCCAAGGTCGGCGGCGTCTCACTGGCCGAAGACATGCAGCGGCTGGAACTGATCCGTGAAACAATCGGGCCCGACAAGGAACTGATGGTTGACGTCAACCGCGCCTGGGATCTACCCACTGCAATCCAGGCCGCGCGCGAAATGCTGCCGCTTAATCCGCGCTGGCTGGAAGAACCCGTACGCTGGGCGGATGACCATCGCGAACTGAAGAAACTCGCACAGCAGACCAACATCCCGCTGTCAGCCGGCGAAAGCGAACTGACCGGCTACGGCTGCCGCGACCTGATCGAGGACGGTGCAATCCAGATTCTGCAGTTCGACTGCACGATGATGGGCGGCTTCACGATGGGCCGCAAGCTCGCGGCGCTGTGTGAAATGAACCATGTGCAGGTCGCGCCGCACCATGACTGTTTCATCCACGCCCACATCGTCGCCGGCAGCCCAGCGGGTTGCATCGTCGAATCCTTCACCGATCCCGAACGCGATCCACTGCAGGCCGAACTGTTCGAGGACCCACCGAAGATTGCCAACGGCATGCTGACCCTGAAAGAACAGCCGGGACTCGGACTGACGCTTTCCGAAAAAGCGTTGAAGAAATTCGGTGAGAAAATCCTTTAGCCCCGCCGCTCAACCGAACGGCGACACCTGGCCAACCATTTTCTCCAGCTGCATTAGCTCGGCGTTGGCGTGGTTGACCACCAGCACGTCAATGATGGAGCGTCCCGCCTCGAACCAGCATTAGATGTAATTGGCCTGGTGGTTGTCAGCGTGCATGTCCTTCTTCGACTTGTAGACCACGCACCTGAGATCCACGGCAACGTAACAGGTGCAGAAATAGATCACCATCGCGCTGGCTTCGACGTAAATGCTGGTGGCGCGGATGCCGGCAGTCAATGCTGCGGTTCGCAGCACGCGATCGCCAGGCTGTAAGCGGGTGCTGGGTGCCGTGCGCTGTCCGTTGACATAGAGCTCGCCCATGGCGTCTCAGACCTGCGTCTCAAGTAACTGACCCAGAAATGCGAGCAGCGCTTCGGCACCTGCGATGCTGCTGAGGAAAATCCGTCGATCCAACGGGTCATCCTAGGATCGATGTAGGAAACAAGTCATTAGCAACTTCTGGTTGAAGTTTCATATCTGTCGCTCGGCGACGCAAATCTTTGCACTGGCTGCCGACTGTCGCGGTAAACTGCGGGGTCAAACAAGAACAAGCCACGCACCATGACTACCGTTCCTGACGAACTCATTACAAAGCTGCTTAAAGCCTGGAATTTTCTCTACAAGCGCGGTTTTATCGAAGGCTTCGGCCATATCAGTGCCCGCCTGCCCGACCCCGGCCTCTTCCTACTGGCACGCCATTCGCTGGGCCCGCGGGCCGCGGCAGAGGATTTTATCGTTGTCGACATGCAGGGCCGCAAGGTGGCGGGCGAAGGTGCGATGCCCGGCGAATATCCGATACACCTCGAAATCCTCAAGGCACGACCAGACATCGGCAGCGTAATCCATTACCACGGCTTGCATTCAACCGCCTTTACCACCGGTGAGCACCGCCTGCGTCCGATCCACCTGATGGGCACCCTGTTCCACGACGGCATACCCGTTTACGACGATCCGCGGCTGGTGACCAACGCCGACCGGGGCGGCGCGCTGGCGAAGGCGCTGGGCACGCACCGTGCCGTGCTGATGCGCGCCCATGGTGCCGCCATCACTGGTGCCAGCGTCGAGGAATGCGTCGGAGGCACCTTCCTGTTTGAGGAAAACGCCCGTCGCGCCCACGCCGCAGCCAGCATGGGTAAGCCGCTGTGGATTGACTACCAACTGGCAGCCGATGCCGGAGGTGAACTGCTGAAAAGCCGCGGGCCGTTCAAGCGCGTGTGGGCGCTGGTGGAAAGCGACAACGAAGAACGCAATCAACAATAACCGAAATTAGGAGATCTACATGTCAGTATTACATGGCGTCATCGCCGCGTGTTGTGCGGCAATCCTGGCGATACCCGCCGCACAGGCTCAAAGCTACCCGAGCAAGCCGATCCGGCTGATCCTGCCCTTCGCCGGCGGCTCCGACACCGTCGGCCGCCTGGTCGCCGGCAAGATGTCGGAAACGCTGGGCCAGCAAATCGTTCCGGAACCGCGAGTCGGCGCAACCGGCAACATCGGATTCCTCGCCGCCGCAAAGTCCGCGCCTGACGGCTACACGATGGTGGTCGGCGCCGTGCCGGTGCTGACTAACCCACACCTGAATCCGAAAGTCGGCTACGACTTCCGCGATTTCGCGCCAATCTCCCTGCTCGCGACCATTCCCAACGCGATCGTGGTGCACCCCTCGGTGCCGGCGAAGAACATGCGCGAATTGATCAACCTGGCGCGCACCAACCCCGGCAAGATCGCCTACGGTTCCGGCGGCTTCGGCTCAGCCAATCATCTTGCATCCGAACTGCTGCAGCTGACCGCGAAGATCAAGTTCACCCATGTACCCTACAAGAGCGCAACCTTCGGTCTGGCCGGCTCGATTGCCGGTGAAGTCGACATGGTGATCGTCGTGGTCTCCAGCACCCTGCCGTACATCAAGGCAAACCGGATGCGCCCTCTGGTAGTCCTCGATGCCAAGCGCAACGCCTCAATTCCCAACGTTCCGACCTCGGCGGAAGCCGGGTTGCCCGGCCTGATCGCGGTCAACTGGTATGGACTGCTGGCACCGGCCGGCACGCCGCGACCGATCATCGAACGCCTCAACGCGGAATCGGTGAAGGCAATGTCGTCCCCCGACATGCGTGCGCGGTTCACCAAGCTGGGCGGCGAAGTCCACACCCGCAATCCGGAACAGGCTGCCGAGTTCCTGCGCGCCGAATACGAGCGCTGGGGCAAGGTGATCCGCGAGGCTAATATCAAACTCAAATGATCTGCAGATGCCGGCGTGGGGGTCGCGCCGGCATCGCAGTCAATCCGGTGCGAGCGAGAATGCTGCGCCCAGCGCGGAAGCAAGTTCCATGATGCCGATCAGCGCGGCGATTTCGACGATCTCCGGCGACGTGAAATGTTCTTTCAGCGTACCGAATTCGGAATCGTCGACTTTGCCCCGTCCCCTGACCATCGCTTCTGCAAACCGCAATGCCGCAGCCTCCCGCGGCGTCAATGCGGAATAATCCCCGCGGTCGATGGCCGCGAGTTCGCTTTC
The DNA here is from genome assembly GCA_038106575.1 of Burkholderiales bacterium. Lineage (GTDB taxonomy): Bacteria > Pseudomonadota > Gammaproteobacteria > Burkholderiales > SG8-41. The sequence goes on along the minus strand of JAYOED010000004.1, from coordinate 46,468 downwards.
GGCGACACCATGTTTCAGCGCATAGCGGCGATGTGAAGCCGACGAGTATTCTGAACCGCACAGCCGCGCGGTGCGCCAGGCAATTTTTTCCTTGAATGGACGCGGCAACAGGCCAGCATCAAGTGCTGCGTGAAAATAGGCGCGGTGGGCGGCCAGTATGGCCGGCTGGTGCGCCAGAGTGCGGTACATGCCGGGCACACTGCCCCGGGTGGCGCGCAACTGGTCAAACACCGGTTTCAGTACATCGGGCTCGTTATCGGGTTCCAGCGGCGGGATGCGCGCCATGGTTCATCCTCCGGGTTTAACGGGTCAGGTCTGGCAGCGTCGTGCCGACACCCAGCTTCAGCGCTTTCTCGTAGGCACGGGCGGCAAGCGCAACGTCCTCGATCGCCACGCCCAGCGATTTGAACAGCGTGATGTCATCACGTGATGTGCGGCCTTTCAGATTCCCGGCGACCACGTTACCCAGGCTATGCACCCTGTCCCATGACAATTTGCCTTCGGATACCGGTGTCGCGAGATCCGTGGACTCGTAGCGCACCTGCTCGGTGTCGTCGGTAGCGATGAAACTCGCCTCGGCAACTGCAGAAGTATCGAGCTCGCGCCGGTGCTCGTAGTTCGCGCCGATGGCATTGATATGCACGCCGGGTTGGAGCCATGCGCCTTCCACCACCGGTGCAGTTGCCGTCGTGGCCGTCACCAGCAACTCTGCTACACGCACCGCCTGCTCCGGAGAATCAACAGGCAGGCACTTGATTTTGTATATTTTTGTTACGTTCGCACAAAACGCTTCGCGACTTTCGGCGCGCGGACTCCAAACGCGGATTTCACGCACTGGTCGCACGGCACAGACCGCATCGACCTGGGTGCGCGCCTGGCGTCCGGAACCAAGCACCCCAAGAACAGACGCATCGGGATTGGCAAGATATTTCGTGGCAATGCCGCTTGCCGCACCGGTACGTAATGCACCCATCGCGAACACCTGCACCACCGCGCACAGTTCCCCGGTTTCCTCGCGATAAAGGCAGAACATGCGTCCCGCGTTGCTGTGGAACACCGCGGTGCTCGACACCTTGACGCCGTAATACCCGCGGTAGGACAGCACTGCTGCGGTAATGCGCAGAATGCCGTCCTTGATTGGTGCACGCACCCGCGGCACGTTGACCACGCCGCCTCGCCCCAGTTCACCGAAAACCTCCTCGACGGCAGCGAGTGCATCTTTCATTGTGACGAGCTGCCGTACGCAGGCCTCGTCGAGAAACAGTGCTTCAGCCATGAAAGGTATTACTGCGGCCGGATGCCGGCGCTTTTTGCAATGGCGGCGATTTCGCGCAGTTCCTTGGCGATTTTCCGGTCAAAGACTTCCGGGGACATCGGCGCGGGCTCAGCACCCAGGGCACGCATGCTTTTTGTGATCTCGGCAGACTTGAGCACCGCGGTTACTTCGCGATTCAGGCGGTTGACAATGGCTCTGGGCGTTTTCGACGGCGCCAGCAAACCGCCCCAGGAGTCAAACGAGAATCCGGGCAGACCGGATTCGGCCAGCGATGGGATATCCGGATAAATCGCCACGCGCTTCGCGGAGGTAACGCCGATCGATGTCAGCCTCCCCGCACGCACCAGGCTTACCGAACTGGCAAGAGGCGCCATGAAGAACTGCACTCGATTGGCCATCGTCGCATTCATCGGCTCGGGAATGCCCTTGTAAGGCACATGCACGACATCAATCTTCGCGGCAGCCTTGAACACTTCCGCGGCAAAGTGGGTGCCGCTGCCGGTTCCTGCGGAACCGAAGTTGAGCGAGCCCGGTCTGGCTTTGGCCAATGCAATCAGCTCCTTGACATTCTTGAGCTTGAGCGCGGGCGCAGCCACCAGCAGATAGGAAGCGTTGTAAATCTGCGTGATGCCGGAGAAATCCTTTTGCGGGTCATAAGGCAGCTTGCGCACGTTGGGTGCAATAACATGCGACGCAGACACACAAAGCAGCGTGTGCCCGTCCGGCGTCGCATCGGCAACAATCTTGGTGCCTATCGAACCGCCGGCGCCCGGCCGGTTGTCGATGACAATCGGTTGCCCCAGAGTCTCACTGAGTTTGTTGCCGATCATCCGCGAAAAAATGTCAGGCTGCCCGCCGGGCGTGAAGCCGACGACAATACGGATCGGCCGCGCCGGAAAATCCGCAGCCATTGCGTTGATGCTAAGCCAAGGCAGTGCAGCCGCCGCCAGCAGAATGGTATTGATCCATGTTTTCATTGTTTCCTCCTTTTGGTTTTATATGACGACTACAAATTCAAACTAGCCTTGAAGCGGAGTATCTGCTCCAGCGTGTTGACCCCGTTCTGATGCGGCGGCAGTACATCCCACAACTCCGCATTCGGCATTAATTCCTTCGTCGCCCAGGACGCCGAGTGGGCATGCGAGGAGTCGTAGCCGGACTGGATGAAGGTGGGGATGTCCATCTTCATCAGTACCTCGGGACCGGCACCGGAAAACTGGGTATCATTGAAAAGCGCATCCCGGGTCTGTCTACAGATGCCGAAATAGCGATCCATGTCCTGCTTGACATACTGCGCCGCGAATTCGGCATCGTGTACCGTCGGCGAACCCCAGGGCCCGATTTCGGCGTCTTCCCAGAAACTGCGTTTCTCAGGCGCGCGCTTTACCACTGCTGCAAAGCCGTTGGCCTTGACGAAATCCATATGGCGCTGGAAAAAATTTCTGCCCTTCAGCAGCCAGCGATAGCCTCCCACCGGCCAGTGCAAATAGAGCCCAAGACAGGCCTGTGGATGGCGTTCGGCGAATGCGGTGGCCAGTGCGGCGCCCATGCAGCTGCCGAGGATCAGCGCCTTTTTCTCTCCGGCATGCTCCAGCATGGCCATGGCTTCCTGCACGTAGTGTTCCCACGTCAGGGCCTCGACGCGCCCCCCGGAAAATCCGGCTTCGCGCCGGTCGTAGGCAATGGTCCTGAAATGCTTCGACAAGGCCGCCAGTCCATCCATTTCTTTCCACTCGCGCTTGCCACCTGCAGCGGTCCAGCGCGCGATGGTCGAGCCGAATCCACCCGGAGCAAACATCAGCAGCGGCGTGCCCGAGCCGGCGATCTCATAATTGATTTTCAGTTCGTTGATTGTGGTGTAAGGCATCGTCGGATTCCTGTGATCTTCGTCAAGCTTTCGCCGGGATCACCGGCAGCAGCAGATAAGACAGGCGGTCGCCGCCTGAGTAAATCGTGTTCTCGGCGCCGAGGTTGTAATCGGCGTGATAGTGACCGTACATCTGGCTGCCGGCGCCGTCGCGCGACTGGATGTCGATGCGGATCTTGTGTCCCTTCCTGAACACCATGCAGGTCGGCCAGATTTCGACCTGACATTCGACCACCTCATCCGGCTGCAGCCACTGCCGCTCGTTGTGCGCGTGGAAAGGCCGGTACGGCAGCGTACGCGCCTGATCGAGCTTGCGGTGCGAGGCGCGCAGCCAGCCTTTGGTCACCGCCGGCACCGACTGTCCCTGCTGTCCGACCTCGCACACATCCTTGCCATCGGGGTCGATGTTGCGCAAAGTCACCATGATGTCCATGTCTTCGGTCGAACTCGACACCCAGAGGTTGAGCATCAGCGGCCCGGTAATCTCGGTATCCTCTTTCAGCGGTGGCGTCTCGAACGCGACGCCCATCTTGTTCTGCGCGGCCAGCATCAATGCAGTCGATGAAGATGCGACACCGGCCTTGGTGATACCGCTGGCGGAATAGGCAAGCTTCGATTCCTTGGCAGGAGCCTTTTCATCCAGCGCGCCTTCGACGCTGTCGATATCTCTGCCCTGCGCACGCTCGATGTTCAAATACATTTTCTTCCACTGGGTACGCGCCAGCGGCCACTCGTTCTCGTAGCGGAATTTGTAGGGTTTGGTACTGCCGCCAGTGCGCACCTCGATCTTGACCGGCGGCTCGTCCATGATCCCGGTGTCGATTCCCTTAAGCCAGTAGTCAAACCAGCGCAGCTGGTCGAGTCGCCCTTCTTCGGAATGGAATGGATGAAAATGCGAACCGGTATGCACCCTGAGCTTTTTATATTTCGACGCGGCATTGACGAAGCCTTCGATGTTGCCGCGCAGGTGCAGCGAGAAGCCGCCCCAGTTTCCGGCGCTGAACACCGGCACGTTGATCTTCTCCCACTGCGCACTGCGCACCCGCCAATACTCGGAGTCGAGGTTGTTGCTCATCCAGTTCCACAGCAAGTCGTTGCGGAAGGCGTTGGGGTTGTAGCCGCGCGGCCGCCCCAAAAGGTGATGTGCGGTCTGGGTGTTATGCCAGCTGGAGATGAACCCCATAGCAAAAATGCCGCCGTGATAGGCCTGGTCGCGGTAGAGATCAGCACGCCCTTCCCACGGCAGTATCGCCTTCAGTGACGGCGGCTGCAGATTGGCCACCCGCCACTGGCAGTTGGCGTGATAGGACACGCCAGTCGTGCCGATCTTGCCGGAGCACCAGGGAAGTTTCGCTGCCCATTCGATAGCGTCGTAAAAATCGACAGCTTCCTGGTAGGAATTGGGATCTGACTGACCAGGGGACTTGCCGGAGCCGCGCGAATCGACACGGATCAGCGCATAGCCGCGCGGACACCACCACAGCGGATTGGCGGTTTCCCAGTTTAGATATGGATTCGCCGCTTCCTCGAGATCCGCCGGCGGCCGCCACAGCTTGTCCTTCTGGTACGGCCCGATATTCATCAGCGCCGGCACCTTCTCCCGGCAATCCGGACGCAGCACATCGCAATAAATCACTGCGCCGTCACGCAGCGTGATAGGCACATCTTTTTCAACGATCAGCTCCCAACTCTGCGGCTGTGACACGGGATGGGTTTTCTCGGCCATGCGGATTCCTGAAAAAGTTTGTTAACGTTTGACCAGGCCCAGCCCGGCCAGGATTTTTTCAAGCAGGCAGTGTTCTTACTCGAGGCACCTGCGCGCCTCGGACACGCCCTTCAACTCGCGACACCAGGCATTCTTTTCAAGCTCAGCCTTCTAGTCCTAATCCTCCACGATGCGCGCAAACCCTTAGGTCCGAGAAACCCGCGCCACGCCGAATACACCGCATCAATAACCTGTTCGCGGAAGGTAGGCGCATTCGCGAACACGCCAGCGAGACGCTGCGGCGAACTCAAACCGAGCACGCAGATCTTGCCGCCCTGAAGCTGCAGGCGCCTCCAGATGTATAAACCACGATCTACAGCGCCCCGGGATCGGTGCCTGCCGGACGCGCAATCATCGCCAGCACGAGCATCCAGAAACCACTGCGCAAAATGCCAGACACAATACGCTTAATAATGCTTCTTCACGTCGTTTTATTGGTGTACAACTTATAACTGGTAATTGCGGGTTAGGCCTTTGATTATAGGTGGCGCCTGCGCACCGCGACAACGCCATTGACCTAAAAAAAGTCACTTGCCCCACATGTTGGAAAGCCATGGCGATGCGGCCATGCCGGGACGGTAGAATCGCCAATCAGCGCATTCTCATCATTTCATCCCCATGCCCTCACCCCAGACCTACGTTGTACATCATGATTCCGGCCAAATCGCTGTCCACGCTCAAGGCAGCGGACCGCGCCTGGTGATGTTTCCCTCTCTGGGTCGCAGCGCCGCCGATTTCGACATCATCGCCGAAAAAATCGCAGCCCAGGGTTTCCGCGTGCTGTGCCCGGAACCGCGGGGACTCGGCGGCAGCAGCGGTCCACTGCGTAACATCACGCTGCACGACTACGCGCGGGATGTCGCTGCGGTAATCGAACACGATGGCGGCGGGCAGGCCGTGGTTGCCGGTCATGCCTTCGGCAATTTCGTCGCGCGCACGATGGGAGCGGACTACCCGCAACTCACCCGCGGGGTGATCCTGCTCGCCGCGACACATACCTGGCCGCTGGCCGCAGATCTGCGTGACTCCATCAATAAATGCCACATGATGCGCCTGCCAGAAGACGTGCGGCTGAAACACCTGCAGCACGTCTTCTTCGCGCCGGGCAATGATGCTCGCGTCTGGCTCGGGGGCTGGGACGAAGACGTGATGCACGCTGAACGCGCTGCCACTGAAGCCACGCCAAAACCGGAGTGGTGGACTGCCGGCAAGGTTCCGGTGCTTGATGTGCTGGCGCTCAACGATCCACTGTCGCCGCCGGAAAGCATCAATTGCTATCGAGATGAATGGGGCGCAGACCGTGTACAGATTGTCAGCATCGACAACGCCGCGCACGCCCTGCTTCCCGAGCAACCGGTAGCGGTGGCCGAGGCCATCGTCGCCTACATGAAGCGGTTGCCTTGAAACTGCACTGGTCCTCGCGTTCGCCGTTCGTGCGCAAGGTCATGATTTTTGCTCACGAGTGCGGACTTGCAGAACGCTTCGAATGCGTACGCACGAAGGTGGCCATGACCAATCCCAACCTCGAACTTCTGAAAACTAATCCGCTGGGAAAAATCCCAACACTAGTGCTGGATGACGGAACTGCTCTCTACGATTCGACGGTGATCTGCGAATACCTTGACAGCCTGCACGACGGTCGCAAACTCTTTCCAGCTGAAGGCGCTGCGCGCTGGACGGCACTGCGACGCCATGCATTGGGCAACAATCTGATGGACAACCTGATGCTGTGGCGCAATGAACAACTTCGGCCGCAACCGCAGCAATCTCCGGAAATGCTCGCCGCATTTGAACTCAAGGTGTGTAACGCGGTGACTGCGCTTGAACGCGAAGCCGGCGAGCTCGCAGCAACACAGGTAGACATCGGGCATGTCGCCATCGGCTGCGCACTGGGTTACGCTGACTTCCGGTTCACCAGCCAGAGCTGGCGTCACGGAAACAACCGGCTTTCGGTATGGTTTGACGGCTTCAATCAGCGTCCCGCAATGCTTGTAACACGTCATATCGACCAATAAATCAACTGGATTTAATAACTATTTCCGGGAGCACAACATTCACAAGATAATTTCACTCGCCCTGCTGCTCGTGCCAATCGCCTTGCCGGCACATGCGGGTGGATTGATGCCGAGATGAGGTCAACCGGGCAAGCCACTCCCGATCTGTCGAGACTACTGAGTCCGCGCGGTGTTGCCGTCGTCGGCGCTTCAGCCGATATGGGACGCATCGGCGGCCAGCCAATTAAGCTGCTGATGGAATACGGCTATACGGGAAAAATTTATCCGGTCAATCCCAAGTACTACGAAATCAGGGAACTGTCCTGCTATCCCAACGTAACTGCGGTGCCAAAGCCATGCGATGTCGCGCTCATCGCACTGTCGGCCTCCCTGGTGCCCGCCGCCATCGAACAGTGCGGCAAAGCAGGTATTCCTTTCGCATTGATACTTTCTGCAGGTTTCGGCGAAGCCGGAGACGCCGGCCGCGCGCTGAATGAAAAACTGCTGGCTGCAATCGAGTCCAGCGGCGTGCGTGTAGTGGGCCCCAATTGCCTGGGGCTGACCAACCTTACCGAAAACTACCGGCTCGGATTCGGCGGCACTCTCCAGCTGAAAACACTTAAAGCAGGCCCCATTGCGATGGTCACCCAGTCGGGGGGATTCGGTTTCGGCGTGGTGGCGACCGGCTGCTATCACGGCCTCGGCTTCAACCACGTGGTTTCCACCGGCAACGAGGTCGACCTCACCGCACTGGACTGGATGGAATACCTGATCGAGCGTCCCGACGTCGAGATACTCACCGCGTTCCTCGAAGGCACCACCGAGGGCACACGCCTGCGCCGCCTCGGCGCTCGTGCGCTGGAACTCGGCAAACCGGTGCTGGTGTGGAAAGTCGGCAACACCGACATCGGCAGCAAGGCTGCAAATTCACATACCGCCCGCCTGACCGCAGGCTATGAACTATTCCGCACCGCCTTCCGCGAAGGCGGATTCATCGAAGTACACGACATCGATGACCTGATCGATATTTGCAAGGCTTTCCGCGCAAAAAAACTGCCGCGCGGCAACCGTGTCGGCGTGATGACCCTTTCGGGTGGGGCCGGCGTACTGCTCGCCGACCGCTGTGTATCCCGCGGCCTGACGCTGCCCAAACTCAGCGATGCCACGCGTGAACGGCTGCGCGGCATCGTGGTCTCCTACGCCTCCATCGAAAATCCCATCGACACCACCGCCAACGGCTACAACGACAACTTCGCCTCATACACCAATACAATGCGTGAGGTGCTGGCCGATCCCAACATCGATGCCATCGTCGCCCGCTCGCCGCGCGGCGGCGTGGTGCAGAAATGGGCCGAGGGCCTGGTCGGCATGCTGCAGGACACCGACAAGCCGCTGATCCTCAACTGGCCGACATCGCCGGACGACAACGCGAAGGCACTGGGCTGGCTGGAAACGCACGGCGTACCGTGCATTCTTGCCCCGGGGCGCGCAGTCGACGCGCTGGCGGCGCTGCATGACTTCTCGCGCAAGCGCAGCGAATTCGAAGCCACGCAGGCACGTACTGGAAAGCGGCTGGTCGCACCGCAACAGCTGGATCTTCCTGCCACCGGAACCCTGGGTGAGCATGCCTCAAAGTTGCTGCTGAAGGCTTACGGCATTCCGGTCACGGAGGAAGTCCTGCTTACCCCGGAAGCGGTGGAAAAACTGACCGCCCCACCGCTGCCGTTTTCGCTGGCGGTGAAAATCGAATCCGCCGACATTCCCCACAAGACCGAGGCCTGCGTGATTCGGCTCAATATCAACAGCCTCGACGCATTAAAACAGGCGGCACGTGAAGTACTGACTGAGGCGAAACAGTACAAGGCCGACGCACGCATCGACGGCATCCTGATCCAGCAGATGGCCGGCGGCGAGGAAGTCATTCTCGGTGTCGTCAACGACCCGCATTTCGGTCCCCTGGTCGCCGCGGGTCTGGGCGGCGTGTTCACCGAAATCATGCATGATGTAACCCACCGCTACGCGCCATTCGATGCTGAAACCGCGATGACCATGATTCAAGGCATCAAGGGAGCAAAGCTGCTGCAGGGTTACCGCGGAAAACCCGTCTGCAACATCGCAGCGCTGGCCGATACGATATCGAGATTGTCTCTGCTGGCCGCAGATCATGCCGACCGCATTGCCGAAATCGATATCAATCCGCTGTTCGTCAATGCCGGCGGCGTGGTTGCCGCAGACGCGCTGGTAGTGCTGAAATGAGCGTGCCCTTCAAGACACGCCTCACCGATCTCTACGGCATCCGTCTTCCGGTCATCGCCAGCGGGCTGATGTGGCTGGCGGAGCCGGTGTACGTCGCCGCGGTGGCACGTGCGGGGCTGATCGGCTTCATGACCGCGGCGAGTTTTTTCGACCCGGCGGCGCTGCGCGCCGGCATCCGTCGCTGCCGCGAACTCGCCGCAGGCAAACCCTTCGGCGTCAACATCATGATCCGCGTAAGCCGCGACGGCATCGACCGCGTCAATCCGCTGATCGACGCCGTACTCGATGAAGGCGTAAAATACGTTGAAACCGCCGGCAACAATCCCGAACCGTACCTGAAGCGGCTGAAGGATGCCGGCATCATCGTGCTGCACAAGGTGCCGGGCGTGCGTTACGCCAAAAAAGCCGAATCGCTGGGTGTCGACGCGGTAACAGTGGTCGGCGCCGAAGCAGGCGGCCATCCCGGCGTCGAACCGGTGGGCACCATGGTCGCCGCGACCGCAGCTGCCCGTACCATCAAAATTCCGCTGATTGTCGCCGGCGGCATCGGTACCGGCGCACAGCTGGTCGCAGCGCTAGCCATGGGCGCGGACGGCGTTGCGATGGGCACGCGTTTTCTGGTCTCCGAGGAAATCTGGTCCCACCGCAAATACAAGGAGCGGCTGCTCAGTGCCAGTGAAACCGACACGACGCTGCTGCTGCAAAGCATGCGCAACACCCAGCGCGCGCTGAAGACCGAACATGTCGCGATGATCCAGCAACTTGAGCAGGAACATGCGGACAACGCGACGCTGCTGCCCCATATCATGGGCACCCACGCGCGCAAGGCCTACGAAACCGGCGACTATGAAAAAGCCATGCTCTCCTGCGGCCAGGGCGTGGTATTTGCCGACCGCATTGAACCAGTGGCGGCGATTGTTGCACGCATCGAAGTTGAAGCACATGAAGCGATGAAGCGACTGCAGACCCTTCGCCAGCCTGACGATGAAGGAAGCCATTCATGAGCATCAAGATCACCGTCGATGAAGGCATTGCCACGATCCTGCTCGACCGCGCCGACAAGCTCAATGCCCTTTCAGGCGAGATGTATCACGACCTTGCCGACGCATTCGCCCAAATGAATACGGACGATACGGTGCGCACCGTCGTGCTCACGGGCGCCGGTCGCGCCTTCTGCGCCGGTGGCGACGTCGGCTCTATGGGCGGCTACGACGTGGTCAGCGGCCGCAAACGTTCCAAGGGCCACCAGAAGATGATCATCAACCTGCATCACCTGGAAAAACCGGTGATCGCAGCCATCCGCGGACCCGCAGCCGGCATTGGCGCCAGCATGGCGCTCGCCTGCGATCTCATCATTGCCAGTGAAAACGCCTATCTGCTGATGGCCTTCAAGAATGTCGGCATTCCACCCGACGGCGGCGCAATCTTTTTCCTGACCCAGCATCTCGGCATCTCGCGGGCCAAGGAGATCGTCTACAGCGCGCGCAAGCTACCCGCGGCGGAGGCAAAGGACATGGGGCTGATCAGCAGGGTCGTGCCGGATACCGAACTGGAAAACGCCGCGCAGGAACTGGCGCGCGAGATTGCCGGATCGGCCACGTACGCGTTGACCCTGGCCAAGCGCATGTTCCAGTACATGTACACACCGACACTCGAGCAGTTGCTGGAACTGGAAGTCATGGCAATCAGCGGCGCGCGCATGACCCATGACCATGTCGAAGGCGTGACCGCATTCAAGGAAAAACGTAAACCGAAATTTACCGGAAAATAGTAAATTATATTTTAAATCATATAGTTATAAATAATGCCTGTCTGGAAACCGCAAACTCTCGCCGAGGTGCTCAACACCACAGCCACGGCGCATGCGCAGCACGAGGCGCTGGTCATCGCCGGGCGGCGACTGACCTGGGCGGAACTGCGCGACAAAGTGCGCGAAGTCTCGCAGGGACTGCGGGCGCTAGGCATCAGTCGCGGCGACCACGTTGCCGTGTGCATGGGCAATACGCTGGAGTGGGTGATTTTTTTCTACGCTGCCGCACGCATCGGCGCGGTTACCGTGCCGGTCAACACCCGATTCAAGGCTGACGAACTGGAATACTGCCTGCATCAGGCCGACGTGAAGGTGCTGTTCATCGCCGACCGTTTCCTCAAGATCGGTTTCATCGCCATGCTGCGCAGCATCTGCCCGGCAGTCGACCGCGCCCTGCCCGATCCGGCACTGCCGCTGCTGCAAACCGTCGTGGTTCTGGGCAAGGACATCCCGAAAGGTGCAATAGGCTTTGACGATCTCCTCTTCAAGGGAGCGGCTTTCGAGGAAGCCTGGCCATCGGAAGTGAAACCCGAAGACATCCTGCTGATGCAGTTCACTTCAGGCACGACCTCGCACCCTAAGGGCGTAATGCTGAGCCACGACAACATGCTTAGAAATGCAGTCTGCGTCGCCCGACGCTTCCATCTCCGGGCCGGCGACCGCTATTACAGCGCACGCCCGTTCTATCACGTTGCTGGCACCACGCTTTCGCTGCTTGCGGCGCTGGTCACCGGCGCCTGCCTGTTCTCGTCGCCGACCTTCGATGCCGAGGAAGCCCTGTTAACGATGTGGAGTGAGGAATGCACGCACACCTCCGGCAACGACACCATGTTCCTGATGCTGCTTAATCATCCTGATTTCAAGAAATATCCGCTTAAACTGCGCAACGGCTGGGTGTCCTGCGGCCCCGAAGTGTCACGGCGGGTGGTCGAGCAGATGGGCATGAAGGGGCTGGTACAGGCCTACGGCCTCTCGGAAGCTTCTCCCAACGTCTGCATGTCGAAATATGACGACGATATCGAAAAACGCATCGAAGGCTGGGCCCACATCCTCGATGATGTCGAGGTACGCATCATCGATCCTGAAAACGGATCCGCACAGCCGCCAGGCTGGACCGGTGAAATCCAGGTGCGGGGCTGGAGCGTGATGCAGGGTTATTACAAAATGCCCGAGCAGACCGCGAAGACGATCGACACCGAAGGCTGGCTGCACACCGGTGACCTCGGCGTAATGGATGAAGACGGCCGGCTGAAATTCCTCACCCGCATCAAGGACGTGTTCCGTGTCGGTGGTGAAAATGTTGCCCCTGCCGAGGTCGAGGATGTGCTGCACAAACATCCGGCGATCAAGCAGGCTCAGGTGGTAGGCGTTCCCGACCCGCGGCTGATCGAGGTGCCCGCGGCCTACGTGATCCTGCGCGAGGGAAAAACCGCGACGCCGGAAGAGTTGATCGCCTGGAGCAAGGATCTGCTGGCCAACTTCCGCGTGCCGCGTTATCTGAAAATCGTCGACAACTTCGAAGCGATCGGCATGACCGGTAGCGCCAAGGTACAGAAAAACAAGGTGCGCGCGCAGGCGTTGATCGATTTCGGACTGAAAAACAAAAAGGCCTGAGCCGTGGAATACACCCTGAACCGCCCTGACAGCTGCAAAATCTTCTACACCATTGATGACTGCACCGATCCCTGGCGCACACCGGAAACACTCCTCTTCGTGCACGGCCTCGCCGAATCCGGTGAAGCCTGGCGGGCCTGGGTGCCGCATTTCATGCGCCATTACCGCGTGGTGCGCATCGACCTGCGCGGCTTCGGCCGCTCGACGCCGATGCCGGCGGATCACGAGTGGTCGATGGGCGAACTGCTCGACGACGTTGAAGCGCTGATCCGCCATCTCGGCTGTGCCAGCGTACATCTCGTTGGCGCCAAGAGTGGCGGCTCGATGTCTTTGGCAATGGCCGCGAGCCGTCCGGGGCTGGTGAAGACCCTGATCGGGGTGACGCCGCCGGTACTGCCGGCCGCCGGCGTCGATGACTGGCTGAAGCACATCAACAGCAAAGGCGTGCTCGACTGGGCGCTTCACACCATGCAGGGACGACTGGGCAGCGTGGCCACGCAGGCCGAGATCGACTGGTGGATCAACAACATGCAGGGCAAAACGCCGCTGTCGACGCTTCAGGGCTATCTGCGCTGGGTACCGAAGCTCGACATCCGCGAAGACGTCAAGCGCATCACCTGCCCGACCCTGATCATTACCACCACCGGCAGCGGGTTGCGTTCGGTGGACGGCGTAAAGGCGTGGGTATCGCAGGTCAAATCGGCACAATTGCTGGTTCTTGAAGGCGACGCCTGGCATGCCGCCGGCGCCTATCCGGATCGCTGCGCACAAGCTACGCTCAAATTCCTCGAATCACAGAAATAAAGCCAGAAATCCAAAAAACCGTCTGACAAAGGAAACAGTGATGACCGACCTGATGAAACAATCGCCGCTCGGCACCTACGTCGAGCACCTGAAGAAAGGCGAACTCGCCTATCAGGTGAACAAGGACACCAACAAGGCGTTCTTCTACCCGCGCGCGATCGCGCCGGAAACCGGAAGCGCCAACATCGAATGGCGGGTATCGAAAGGACTGGGCACGGTCTACACCACGACAGTCGTCCATTACAAGGGCGAGCCGCCGCTCAACGTGGCGATGATCGACATGGATGAGGGATACCGCCTGATGAGCCGTGTCGAGGATATCGATCCGGTGCAGGTCAAAATCGGCATGCGCGTGAAGTTCAAAGTGCATCCCGGCGACGACAAAGCCCTGCCCTATCCTGTATTCACGCCTGCGGGAGAAGCCAAATGAGAGGACTCCAACGTGGCAGCATCGCAGTCGTCGGCGCGGCAGAATCCGATCTCGGCCTGGTCGCACCGCATACCTCGCCGGTTGACCTGATGGCGCAGGCGACGATGCGTGCGCTGGACGACTGCGGATTAAAACTGAAGGATGTCGACGCCCTGTTCGTCGCCGCCACCCAGGTACGCATGGGCCCGATGTCGCTGGCCGAATACCTGCGCATCAAGCCCAAGGTATTCGACGGCACGCAGATCGGCGGCTCGTCGTTCATGACCCATGTTGCGCATGCGCAGATGGCCATACAGCTGGGTCTTTGCGAAGTTGCGGTCATCGCCTATGGCAGCACCCAGCGCTCGGTCTCGCGCGCCGCCGCCAGCCCGCGCGAATTCAATCCCTACGAAATGCCCTACCGACCGATCCTGCCGATCAGCGCCTACGCGATGGCGGCGGCACGGCACATGCACCAGTACGGCACCACCCGCGAACATCTTGCCGAAGTGGCGGTGTCAGCGCGGAAGTGGGCCCTGCTCAATCCCAAGGCCTGGGAAAAAGAACCGCTGACCATCGAACAGGCGCTCAACGCGCGCATGGTGTCCTATCCGTTCACGGTGCGCGACTGCTGCCTGGTGGTCGACGGCGGCGGTGCCATCGTGCTGACTTCGGCGGCGAGGGCCAAATCGCTAAAACAAAAGCCGGTCTACGTGCTCGGCGTCGGTGAGACGCTGTCACATGCCAACATCTCCAGCCTGCCCGACTTCACCGTCACCGGCGCCTCGGTCTCGGGGCCGCAAGCCTTCAAAATGGCCGGCGTCAAGCAAAAAGATGTGAAGATGCTGTCGCTCTACGACGCATTCACCATCAATCCGATCCTGTTTCTTGAGGATCTCGGCTTCTGCCCCAAGGGCGAAGGCGGACGCTTTGTTTCGGGCGGAGCCATCGCTCCCGGCGGCAAACTCGCGGTCAACACCTCCGGCGGCGGCCTGTCTTACTGTCATCCCGGCATGTACGGCCTGCTGGTGATGATCGAGGCCATCCGCCAGGTGCGCGGCGAATGCGGCGAACGGCAGGTGAAGAACTGCGACGTTGCGCTCGCACATGGGAATGGAGGTGTACTCTCAAGCCAGTGCACAGTAATTTTCGGCTCTGAAAACACCCTGTAACGGGAGCGCGCATGAAGCTTGAGCTCTATTACGCCCCAAAGACTTGCGCCTTGGTGCCGTTCGTCGCACTGACCGAGGCCGGAGCCGAATTCACGGTGCACAACATGAATTCGCGCTCGGGACAGCTGAAGACACCGGAATACCTGAAGCTCAATCCCAAGCACAAGGTGCCGGTGCTGGTGATCGACGGCGAACCGCTGACCGAGAACCCAGCGATCCAGATCTGGGTCCACCGCAATTTCCCGCAGGCCAGGCTGCTGCCGGCAGACCAGCAGCAGGAAATCGAGGCGATCTCGCTGATGTGCTGGTTCGCTTCGGGCATCCATCCGAAGATGACGCCGAACGCGCGTCCCGAAAACTATTGCGATCTTCCCGACTCCGCCGAATCGGTGAAGCGCGTCGCCAACAAGCTGCTGTTCGAGGAATACCGGATTGCCGACAACCTGCTCTCCGGCCGCGAATTCTTCTTTGACCATTTCACCACGCCCGATGCCTACTTCCACTGGTGCATGCGGCGCACGCTGAGCTTCAAGCTCGACCTGTCGCAGTTCAGGCACTGCATGGCCCATTACGAACGGCTGCAGCAGCGTCCGAGCGTGCAAAAGCTGATCGCCCATGAGAAGGCAGTCGATGCCGAATTTGCACGCACCGCGCAACCGATGAACTGAACCGCCATGGAACTTAAAATACTCACCTCCAACAGCACGCGCACGGTGCTCGACGCGCTGATACCCGCCTACGAAAAAATCAGTAGCAACCAGGCTTCCATCACCGCCGGTTCAGCCAAGGGCATGGTTGGAAAAATCAGGGCTGGCGAACCCGGTGACGTAGTGATCCTTGGCAGCGGTGCAGTTAAGGAGCTTGTGGAGGCCGGTTTCATCGTATCTGCCAGCTGCCTCCCATTTGCCCGGGCCGTGGTCGGTGTCGGCGTCGCCAAAGGCACGCCGCATCCGGATATCTCCAGCGTTGATGCGCTACGCAAATCACTACTCGCGGCAAAGTCCATCGCCCACACCTTGCACGGTGCGAGCGGCATGTACATCCCGACGCTGATCGAAAAACTTGGCATCGCCGAACAAATGAAGAGCAAGACTGTCAACCGCCCCGGCGGCTATATCGGCACCTTGGTAGTTGCCGGCAAAGCGGAACTGGCTTTGCAACAGATTCCAGAACTTATGGCAGTGCCGGGACTGGAAGTGGTTGGACCCATTCCTGCCTCAGTGCAAAAAACGCTGGAGACCTCGGCCGGTCTGTTCGTGGTATCCAAACAAGCTGCCGCTGCGCAGGCAATGATCGATTTTTTCCGAAAACCGGAACATGCGGTATTGTTTCGAAGCAAAGGCTTGGAACAGGCTTATTCATAAAACAAACGAGAAGGACAACATGGCCAAAACCACGATAACTACCCTGATTGCGCTGCTGGCCGCAACGTTGTTAACAACCGCAGCCCAGGCTGCGGAACAATACCCAACCAAGCCGGTGCGGCTGATCGTACCCTACCCACCCGGAGGAACCACTGATCTCATTGGCCGCGGCATCGCCGCCAAGCTGTCGGAACGCTTCGGCCAGCAGTTCGTTACCGACAACCGCGGTGGCGCCAGCACCATGATCGGCGCCGACCTGATGGCCAGCGCTGCTCCCGACGGCTATACCATCGGCCTGATCACGCAGACCACGATGTCGATCAATCCGAACGTAGTGAAAAAACTGCCTTACAACGTAACCAAGGACTTTGCGCCCATCACCCAGGCCGTGTACGTCCCGTTTGTGATAGCCGCGCATCCTTCCGTGAGAGCCAACAACATCAAGGAAGTCATCGCAATGGCCAAGGCTAAACCGGGAACCGTGAGCTATGGCACGCCCGGCACCGCCTCGACCAACCACCTTGGTGGAGCACTGCTCGAAAATATAGTCGGCATCAAATTGCTGCACGTACCGTTCAAGGGTTCTGGCCCTGCAATGAACGCTGTGCTCGGCGGCCAGATCAACCTGATCATCACCGGCGCCTCCACCGTCATGCCGCATGCCAAGGCCGGCCGCACCAAGGTTATTGCCTTCGCCGCTGAACAACGCCACCCGAACTGGCCCGATATTCCGTCTACGGGTGAAGCCGGGCTTAAGGATTACTCAGCTGGTACCTGGTTCGGCATCGTCACCCGCGCAGGTACGCCGCGCGCTGTAGTCAACAGCCTGAACAACGAAATCATCGCCGCACTGAACGCGCCTGAGCTGAAAAAGCGGCTGACCGCAATCGGCTTCGACATCCGCACACAGTCACCGGAGCAATTCAGCAAATTCATGCGCGATGATCTTGCGCAGACCGCGAAGATCATCAATGCCGCAGGAATCACGCTCAACTAAGAACGCGCACCTGCGGAATC
Source organism: Burkholderiales bacterium (assembly GCA_038106575.1). Lineage (GTDB taxonomy): Bacteria > Pseudomonadota > Gammaproteobacteria > Burkholderiales > SG8-41. Next base: position 29,120 of record JAYOED010000004.1, on the reverse strand, counting down.
GACCCGTGCTCAACATCCGCAAGCTTAGTCAGGCGCTGGGGGCCGAAATCACTGGCCTCGACCTCTCGCGTCCTGTATCTGACGACCTGTTCGAAGAAATACTGACAGCCTTCCACGAACATGCCGTTATCGTATTCCGCAATCAAAAACTCTCGCCGGAGCAGCAGATCACCTTCAGCCAGCGCTTTGGCGAAATCGACGTCAATATCCGCTCGCGCTTCAGCAAGCCCGGTTATCCCGAAATCTTCGTCGTTTCCAACATCATCGAGGACGGCGAACCAATTGGCGTCACCGATGCCGGCCGCTACTGGCACACCGACCACTGCTATGTAAGGGAGCCTAGCCGCTGCTCCTTGCTCTATGCCATTGAAATACCGCAGCAGCCGGGACGGTCGCTGGGTGACACTCTGTTTTCCAGTGCTGTTGCAGCAGCAGCATCGCTGCCTGCGGAGATGATCGCCAGACTCGACGGCCGCAGGGCGGTCAACAGTTACAGTTACACCTACGAGCGCAAGGTCAATGAATTCAACCGCACGCCACTAAAGACCGAAGGCCGCACCGCGCCGCCGGATATTGAACATACCGTGTTACGCACCCACCCCGACACCGGAAAAAAATGTCTGTTCGTAAATGAGGGCTACACCACCCGCATCACCGGTTTAACCGAGGATGAAAGCCGGCAAACACTGGACTTTCTGTTCGAACATCTGAAGCGTCCGGAATTCATATACCGACACCAGTGGCAGATAAACGACCTGCTGCTTTGGGATAACTGCGCCACCCAGCACAAAGCGGTGTTCGACTATGCCCTGCCGCTGCGCCGGCGCATGGAGCGCACGACCATACGCGGCAGTGCATCCTGGTAATTGCTGCGTGTTACTTCAACCCGGCCCTACACCCGATCTGCGGTCAGCTTGGTCTTGAACAGCCAGTCGCGGTAATCGTCCATATCGCCATCGAACGGCTGCAGCATGCCGTCGGCGACAATCAGGAACTGGTCAGTTGTCGCCCGCAACAGGTGGCGGTCATGGGACACCAGCACCAGCGTACCCTCGAACTGCGCCAGCGCGACCGTTAGCGCCTCTCGGGTTTCGAGATCAAGATGATTGGTCGGCTCGTCGAGCAGCAGCAGGTTGGGGCGCTGCCAGACGATCATCGCCAGCGCGAGCCGGGCCTTTTCGCCACCGGAGAAATGAGTAATCGGGCTCAGTGCCATGTCGCCAGGAAAATTGAAACCGCCAAGGAACGCCCGCAGTTCCTGCTCACGTACCCGCGGCGCAATCTTGGCCAGATTCCAAAGCGGCGATTCGTCGTTACGCAGCATTTCAACCTGGTGCTGCGCGAAATAGCCAACTGCCAGCCCCTTGTTAAAAGTCGCCTCCCCCCCAAGCGGCGGCAGCACACCAGCGATGGTCTTGATCAGCGTCGACTTGCCGGCTCCGTTGATACCGAGCAGGCCGTAGCGCTGCCCGCTCTGCAGTGAAAAGCTGACGTTTTTCAGCACCGTCTTGTCGCCTTCTTCTTCAGAACGGTACCCGGCCGAGACACTATCGAGCACCAGCAGCGGATTGGGCGCACGCAGCGGCTCGCGGAATTCAAACTGGAATGGCGCTGATACATGCAGCGGCGCCAGATCCTCGAGCTTCGCCAGCATTTTCATCCGGCTCTGCGCCTGCCGCGCCTTGCTCGCCTGGGCCTTGAAGCGGTTGATGAACGACTCGAGATGCGCGCGTTCGCGCTGCTGCTTCTCGATCTGGCCGGCGACTAGCACTACCACGGCGGCACGCTGGCGCTCAAAGTCGGAGTAATGGCCGGCGTAGCGTCTGAGTTTCTTGTTGTCAATGTGGACAATAGTATTAACCACGCCGTCGAGGAAATCACGGTCGTGTGAAACGATGACCAGCGTGCCGCGGTATCGCTTCAGCCAGTCCTCGACCCAGAGGATGGCGTCGAGATCGAGGTGATTGGTCGGTTCGTCAAGCAGGAGCAGGTCTGAGGGACACATCAGTGCCTGCGCAAGGTTGAGCCGCATGCGCCAGCCGCCTGAAAAACTCGCAACCGGCTGCTCCATTTGATCGTGGCCGAAACCAAGACCGTGCAGCAGGCTTTCTGCGCGCGGCCGCACGGTCCAGGCATCGGCATCGGCAAGGTCGGCATACAGCGTGCCCATACGCTCGCCGTCGTTTTTGGTCTCGGCCTGCGCCAGTTCAGCCTCCAGATGGCGCAGCGTGACATCGCCGTCGATCACATAGTCGATGGCCGCACGCTCCAGTGCCGGTGTCTCCTGCGCGACATGGGCAACACGCCAGCGCTGGGGAAAATCTACCTCCCCCTTGTCGGCTTGGAGCTCCCCGCGCAACAGCGCGAACAGGCTGGACTTGCCGGTCCCGTTTGCGCCGATCAGGCCGATTTTGTCTCCGGGATTGAGCGCTACGTCTGCACTTTCGAGCAGGACCTTTGCGCCGCGCCGCAGCGTGATCTGGGTGAAACGAATCATCTGGTTACGCGGTCAAAGGGGCGCATTTTACGCAGAATGAACGCGCACAGGGCACATTTGGACCGCAAAACACAGCCTCTGGCGCGATAAAATCCTCCGCAACCTTCACGAGAACACGCAACAATGAACCACCTATTCCGCTTTTCCGCCGCAGTGCTCGCAATCATGGCGCTGACCGCGCTGCCCGGCTGCAAATCGACCACTTCCGGTGGCGCCGTTGGCGCCGAGCGCAAACAACTGCTGCTGGTGTCCTCCAGCCAGCTTAACCGCATGGCCTTGCAGGCCTACACCAAGCTGAAGGCCGATACGTCGAAAAAAGGCACTTTGAATACCGATCCCGCCATGACCCGGCGCGTACGCGCCATCGCCGTGCGCATCACCCCGCATACACGCGCCTTCCGTGCCGATGCACCGGGTTGGAAATGGGAGGTCAATACTATCAAAAGCGACGAACTGAATGCCTTCTGCATGCCCGGGGGCAAGATCATGTTCCACTCTGGCCTGATCACGCGCCTCAGTCTCAGCGATGACGAAATCGCCATCGTGATGGGACACGAAATCGCGCACGCACTGCGAGAACACTCTCGCGAGCAGGTATCGCAGGCCATGGCCGCCCAGACTGCAATCGGCGTCGGCGCGGCGCTGCTTGGGCTCAGTCAGGGTGCAACCAATCTGACCAACACCGCATATGAGGCGCTGATCGCTACCCGCTTCAGCCGTCTGGACGAAACGGAAGCCGACCGCATCGGACTCGAACTCTCGGCGCGCGCGGGCTACGATCCGCGTGCAGGCGTCACGCTGTGGCAGAAGATGATCAAGGCCAGCGACGGTAATGCACCGCCGGAATTCCTCAGCACCCACCCTGCCGGGGCCAAGCGCGTCAGCGAAATCCAGTCGCTGCTGCCGGTGGTAATGCCGCTATACGAAATGGCGCGGCACTAACGAACTGGTTGAGACCGGCCGCTCTCTGGCTGACCTGTCGTCAAAACAATAAAAAGGGGCCATCTGGCCCCTTTTGTTCGGACTGCGATATACCGTCCGCCTACTGCTGCCCCTTCAGCAACAGATCCACCACCTGCGGCGTGATTTCCGCCGCGCGCTGGTCCATCTGCTCCGGCGTCAGATTGGCGATCGGATGCGGCATTACCAGGAATTTTAGATCCGGCACGCCCCAGGTGCGCGCCATCGCCTTGCCCGTCACCGTGAACACATGCGTCACAATCGACGCCGACGGAACCCCTTGCTGCTCAAATACTATGCTGTCGAGCACACTGCCCGAGCTGCATGACCCTCAGTCACCGACCCCCGCGACGACAACATCACAATTCTGCTTGTACTCGGCAATCATTTCCGGGCTGGGCGCCGACCCCGCGCTTTTCTTCTTGCGGATCACGTGCGCCTTCGCGCCATGCTCTTTTTCGAGGATGCCGGCGATGCGCAGCAGGATCTGGTCGGAGTTGTGCTTGGTGTTGTCGACCAGGCCGACGCGCAGGCCTTTCAACGACTTCGGCCGCGGCACGAACTTGATCGTCCGTCCGCTGACTTCGGTCGTGGGATCGTAGATCTGGATACTCATCTCGCTCTCCTTCTGTTGTTACATAAGTATTTGTTTATAAATATATTTTTATGGAACCCGGATTTCCCGTGTCACGCTCTGCGAACCGTTCTTGCCGCCCCAGCCCGGGATATAGCACGACTGTACGCCGGCCCTGCCACCGGCCGCAATCACCAGCAGATCCTGGGGCGTGTGTACCAGCGGCTGCAGGGTTTTTTCAGTTTCCTCGGTCACCGGTCCGGGCTTGATGTTCGCGCGCTGCAGGTCGGCCTGTTTCATCTGCGTATTTTCGAATACGTACTTCTGCACGTCTTCGCGCGACCAGCCGCCGTTCTTCATGATCAGCTGGTGCTCCCCGGCAAACACCATTGCATACTGCGGCTGGCGGTTGGTACCGGCGGAGACCCGCATCTGCGCACAGGCCGTTGCCAGCACACCCTCCGGTGTCGCGCTGAGACCGTTCGAGTACTGGTGAGGCGCGTAGGCGGCAAAGATGGTTACTGCATTCTGCTCAGACTTGAAGCCTCGCGTGGTATGGAACGCCGGCCACGGACTGTCTACCTCGTTTTCAGCAATGCAATAGGTGTATTTGCCGGCATGACCGAGACTACTGCGATCGAGTTCACCAGGAAGCGTGCCAATCACGTTACGCATGACCAGTCGTATCGCGCGGCCGATGGTGGCGTTGGCACGCCATCCCGGTCCGAACAGGTTGTCACCGCTGTTAAGCCCGATTTTTTTTGCGATGGGCCCGTTGATAAGCATGAACACCGCAGAGCCGCCAGTGCTGGTTGCCGGACCATGGTAACCATAGAGCGGATCTGCCAGCGCTTCGACGGTAGCCGCGATCACCGGCATGTATTCGGGCTTGCAGCCCGCCATCACCGCATTGATCGCGACCTTCTCCGCCGTCACAGAAACCTGGCGGTTTTCGATGAAGGACAACTGCTGGTCCGGTTTGAGATTGGCCGCAACCAGCATCGCCTCGATGCGCTCGGCGGTCGGCGGGATTACCGGCAGGCCGTCGGTCCAGCCGTTCGCATAACAGAATTCAATGGCGCTGCCGAGGTCTTCGACAGTGTGCTTGCGTGACTTAAGTTCGATCATGCGGCCCCCCGGATAAGGCCATTGAGTCTAACCCAATCCGGGCGCTACCCCCCTCTAGTTCCAGATGGTGATGTCTCTCCGTAACCATCTCTGTTAACGTTATGGACGCAATGTTCCCATTAACAGAAATCCTGCTCCTCACCTGCTTTTGTGCAATCGCCTGGTTTTGGTGGGACAGCATGCAGGCGCGTGAAGCCGCAGTGAACGCTGCGCATTCAGCCTGCGCCACCGAAGGTGTGCTGTTTCTCGACGACACCGTCGGTATTACCCACATCAAACCTGCTCGCAACGCCGCGGGGCGGTTGCAATTACAACGCGCTTACGATTTTGAATTCACCGACACCGGTGACAATCGCATCAAGGGCGGCATCGTCATGATCGGCTGTCGCGTGATGCTACTCAACCTGACGCAGCGCGTGGCCACAGAAAACACTACCCTTCACTGATACCTAGTTACTGGGCCGTCCAGCCGCCGTCGATCGATTGAAGGCTACCGGTAATTGAAGCTGCATCGTCGCCGGCCAGAAAACAGGCCAGAGCGGCGACCTGCTCAATGGTCACAAACTGTTTAGTTGGCTGCGCGGCAAGCAGCACATCGCTCATCACCTGTGCTTCAGTAATCCTGCGCGCCCTGGCGGTGTCCGGAATCTGCTTCTCAACAAGCGGCGTCAGCACGTATGCCGGACAGATCGCGTTGACGGTAATGCCAAAGGTTGCGGTTTCCAGCGCCACGGTCTTGGTCAGCCCGGCAACACCATGCTTGGCCGCCACATAGGCCGACTTGAAAGGTGAAGCCACCAGAGCGTGAGCTGATGCGATATTGATGATGCGCCCCCACATGCGCCGTTTCATGCCGGGTAAGGCGTGGCGGATGGTATGAAACAGCGCCACAAGGTTGATGGCAATAATCGCATCCCATTTTTCCGGGGGAAATTCCTCGATAGGGGAAACGAACTGGATGCCTGCATTGTTGACGAGTATGTCCACCGCACCGAACATCTGCTCCGCTTTCGCCATCATGGCACCGATCTCGGCAGGCTTGGTCATATCGGCCCCGTCGTAGCCCACCTTGACGCCATGATCCCGCGCCATGCCGACGCGCAAAGCTTCAATTTCCGCAGCCTCTCCCAGGCCATTTATCATGATATTGACGCCTCGCGCAGCCAGTGCCGTGGCGACTCCCAGCCCGATACCGCTGGTAGAGCCGGTAACGACGGCGCATTTACCCTTCAGCATGATTTTTCTCCAAGCCCGTCAAATCTTTCCAATCACGACGCAAAATCCAGGCCAGTGCCCGACTGATGCGTTCAGGTTCGCCCTTCCATGCGGATCATGTACAGGCTGCTAGCGACTATGACCGCAGCACCGGCCCACAGCCAGATGCCGGGCAGTTCGCCCCAGATCAGATAACCGAACAGTGCGGCCCACAACAAAGCGGTATATCGGATCGGAGCCGCGACCGAAGCCTCGCCGACCCGCAGCGCCTCGATAATAAAAAAATGAGCGCCGATGTTGAATGCGCCGGCTGCGATGAACCAGACCGTGCCTGCAGCACTGACGGATACCCAGCCGAACGGCGCCGTCAACGCACTTCCAGCCATCAGCACCATATTCGACCAAAACAGGATCGACAGGGAGGTTTCGGTGCGTGACAACCGCCGCGTCAGCAGGTCGCGCAGCGCGTTGATGAACGCGCCCGCCAGCGGCAGCAGCAGCGCCCATTCGAATGCGCTGCCGCCAGGGCGCATAATGATCAAAACACCGGCAAAACCGCCCAATACCGCGACCCAGCGATGCGCTCCGACGCGTTCGCTAAGCAGCGGCGCCGACAACGCCACCAAGATGATCGGACTGAGGAACAGCATGGTCACCGCGGTTGCCAGCGGCAGCGCCCCCAGTCCCAAAACGATGAACACCGATCCGAAGAGGAACATTGCACCCCGGCCGAGCTGTCCACGCCAGTTGACCACCCGCAGCATATTCCAGCGATTGAAATAAAGCAGATAGGGAATGATCACCAGCAATGTCGCCGCCTGGCGCAGGCACATAACCTGTCCGATGGGATGGGACAGAACCAAATACTTGGTGGCCGCATCGTTTGCAGTGATCAATCCGATGCCGATCGACATCAGCAGCATGCTCTTGGTTGCTGGTTTCATCATCGTTTGGCCCGGGGACTGCGCCACAGCATGACTCCGGAAATTACCAGAAGCGCGGAAGCCAGCACCAGGCCGCTGGTAAATCTCCAGCTGGCCTCCAACATCAGGCTGGCGGTCAAAGGGCCAAGTATCTGGCCCAGCGCAAATGCTGCGGTCATCGCAGCATTGAGTTGCACGACGTGGGCTCCGGCAGCAACGCATAGCCCGGCGTCAACCTGCATCAATGGCAGCAGCGGCGTGAATGCGAATCGGCCGATGCCCACGGCCACGCCCAGCGCGACCATGCCGGCGAAAGCGATGCGGAGCGCGGCGGCCTGATTCATGGACACCGGAATATAACCGATCTGGCAAGTAATCAATTATTTCAATAAAAACAATTTGTTATGTATTCACTGCGGGGTAAAATGCGGACTACTCCCCAGTCAGCCCCGCCCATCGCTTTGTCAGACTCTCAACCTATATCGATCAACTGGTTCCCCGGCCACATGGCCATCGCCGTCGAGAACATCAAAAAGGCGATAAAGGATCACGACGTGGTAATCGAGATCGTCGATGCACGCTGTCCAATGGCGAGCAGCAATCCGCTGGTGGAGTCGCTGCGCAATTCGCGCCAGCGCCAGTGCCTGAAAGTATTAAATAAGGCGGATGCCGCAGATCCCTCAGTCACTCCACAATGGCTGGCCCATTTCAACGCACAGAATGGCGTACACGGAATCTCATTGTCAGCGAAAAAGCCCGGCGATGCCGCAAAAATCGTTACTGCCGCCAAAAAACTGGCGCCTCACCGCAACGACGCCACTAAACCCCTGCGCCTGCTTGTGATGGGTGTGCCCAATGTCGGCAAATCCACTCTGATCAATGCGCTGCTGAAACAGCGCAAGGCCAAGGTCGGCAATGAACCGGCGATCACTAAAGCGCTGGCGCGTTACGAACTCTCACCTACCGTCAGCCTCACCGATACGCCGGGACTGATGTGGCCGAAGATCGAACGACCCGGCGACGGACTGATGCTCGCCGCCAGCCACAGCATCGGCATCAATGCCTACATTGAATCGGAAGTGGCGATATTTCTCGCCGAACTGTTGTTAAAGCGCTACACGAAACTGCTGGCGACGCGCTACGGCACGCCGGTCAATGGGGGCACACTAGACGGCGTCGCGGTGATCGAAGCTATCGCCGCGAAACGCAGCTTCAAGATCAAGGGCGGGGGCTACGACTTCGACAAGGCAGCAATCGCGCTACTCAACGATTACCGCAGCGGAGCGCTCGGGCGGATCTGCCTGGAAAGCCCTGCCTCGCCCGCTATCACATAGAATTTGATTTTGAGCTTTTTCAAACTATGAACATCATCAGCCCTCCTGTCGCCCATCCCACGAAACCAGTGTATGTGCCGCCACCCAGGGCCTGCGACGCGCACTGTCATGTCTTCGGCCCTCAGGAACAATTTCCCTACGCCGAAAAGCGTCCATACACGCCAAGCGAACCTGCTCCACGCGAACGCTTGGCAAAATTGCACGCTCACCTCGGACTATCACGCGCGGTGATCGTGCAGGCCACGCCGCACGGCACTGACAACAGCGCCATGCTTGATGCCATCGCACACAGCAACGGCTCGTATCGCGGCGTCGCATTGCTCGCCAAGGACATCAGTAATGCAGAACTTGAAGGCCTGCATGCCGGCGGCGTACGCGCAGCTCGCTTCAACTTCGTGCGTCACCTCGGCGGTGCACCTGATCCGCACTATTTCCGCCGTATTGTTGAGCGAGTGAAGGATATCGGCTGGCATATCGAGCTGCACTTCGACGCGCTGGACCTCGCAGAATACCGTGACATGCTTAATGCGTTGCCTGTACGCTTCATCATCGACCACATGGGGCGCATCAAATCATCCGGCGGTTTGGATCAGGCGCCGCTGCGCAACCTGCTGGAGCTGCTGAAGAATGAACGCGCCTGCGTGAAGATTTCCGGCGGTGAACGGGTCTCGGCCAGCGGCAAGCGGCCTTTCCATGACGCGGTGCCGATTGCACGAGCGATCATTGAAGCTGCGCCTGATCAGGTGATCTGGGGCACCGACTGGCCACATCCCAATGTACCCAACGATATGCCCGACGAGGGTGAACTGGTCGACCTGTTCGCGCTCTATTGCGACGACGAAGCGTTACGCAAAAAAATCCTCGTCGACAATCCGGCACGGCTTTACTGGGCGGATGCCTAAGCGCCGGGCGTTTTAGCGGATATCTAGCACGGCCTTACCCGACATTTTGCGCTGCTCGTAGGCATCATGTGCGATCTCGACGTTTTCGAGGGTATAACGCCCCGCGATATCGATTACCAGTGAGCCGTCCTGCAGCGCGCCAAAAACAGCATCGGCGCGGCGGTTGATTTCCCCAGCATCGCGCAGGTGATCTGCGAGGCGTGGGCGTGTCAGAAACAGCGAACCGGCCTCGCCCAGTTCCAGCGGATCGAGATCGCTCACTGATCCAGCGGTACTGCCGTAGTTGACGATCAATCCGCGTTTTCGCGTCGCACGAAAACTGTCGCGCAGCGTGCTCTTGCCCAGCGCATCGAAGACCACATCGACGCCGTGCCCGCCGGTGGCTTCGCGTGCAGCATCGGCAAAACGACCGCCTTCATAGAGGAACACCGCGTCGGCGCCGCGTTTGCGAGCCAGTTCTATCTTGTCCGCGGAACTGGTGGTCGCCAGCACGCACGCGCCGGTGCGTTTCGCGAGCTGGATCATGATCTGGCCGATACGACCGGAGGCAGCATGCACTAGGCAGGTCTTGCCCGGGCCGAGCCGGCCGACGTCGTGCACCAGATAGTGCGCGGTAAGGCTCTGGAAAACGGAAACTGCGGCGAGATCGAGCGGCACCGCAACCGGCACCTTTGCCGCCCGCCACGCCGGCACCACCGCGTATTCGGCATAGCTACCCCAGACGATGCACCACGCCACGCGATCACCAATGCGGTGCGTGTTCACGCCTTCGCCCAACGCCTCAACAACGCCAGCACCCTCCATGCCCAGCGTGCATGGCAGCCGCACCGGATAAGTTTGCGACTTTGCGTACTTGCCCTGCCGGGTGTGAATGTCCATGAAGTTGATGCCGGCGTGGTGCATCCGAACCAGCAAGGTACCTGGAGCCGCGGCCGGCACCGGAATATCGACATGGCGCAGGACTTCCGGACCGCCGTACTGATGGATCTGTATAGCTTTCATGTTCCGCTCGCTTGGGGACGCAGGATTATCGCATCCGCCCTGCCAGCCGTCCCCAGGAGTAAGGATTTTGCGGATACCCCGACTGTGGCCATGTCACAATCAGCAGTCGTGATTGAGGAATTTTCAGCTCGACCCTAGGTCAGATGGCTACAAAGGAGAGCACGGACATGAAGCGACGCGGATTTCTGCAAGGTCTGGCGCTGACGGCGCTGGGATCAACGCTGGCACGGATGGCACTGGCCACCCCGGTCAGTTCGATGACGGACATCGAGGCACTGCAGAAAAACTGGCGGTCACTGCTAGCCACGAACTTCAAGGCGCCCTCTGCTGCTCAACCGCTAAAACTGGCGGATGATGAATGGCGCAAGCGCCTAAATGCGGCGCAATACATCGTGCTGCGCAATGAAGGCACCGAACGCCCCGGCAGCAGCCACCTGAATAGCGAAAAGCGCCCAGGGGTATTTGTCTGCGCCGGCTGCGATCTTCCGGTCTTCACTTCCGAGATGAAATACGAATCCGGAACCGGCTGGCCGAGTTTTTTCACCACCATACCCGGCGCCTTTGCCACCAAGACTGACTACAAACTGATCCTGCCGCGCACCGAATATCATTGCGCACGCTGCGGTGGCCACCACGGCCATGTCTTCGAAGACGGACCGCTGCCGACCCGGCAGCGCTGGTGCAACAACGGTGTAGCATTGAAATTCATTCCAAAACAAGGTTGAGATTGTATGCCAGGGAACCGCAATTCACCGGCGCTCCAGGGAAACCTGCGCGCTGGTCGCCGAAGCTCGCAATGCGCTCACCGGATTCGCAATTGCCGAATTCGACGAGACCAAGGCTCATCTGTCACTGCTTGCCGTGAAACCCGCTTTCCAGCGCCGCGGCGTCGGTCAGGCCCGATGCCGCCGCCAGACTGTCACGAATCAAAAAGCGATACCTAATCTCGACACTGTCCAATGGCGATATCGCCTGTCTCGCCAACATGGACAAACCCGTCGGTATGCCGTGGGACGTCATCCTGTGCGTGTAGATTTTTCAGCACTACGAGCCGGATGCCAAGGTTTATCTTGGCGCTATCCGCCTACTCGGCTGCGAACCGTATTAGGTGATGATGGTCGCCGCACATAACAACAACCTGGATGCCGCACGTTCCTACGGCACGCGCACCGCCTTCGTCGCTCGTCCTGCGGAATAAGGCCCGGGTCAGAAATCCGATCTCGCCGCGGAAGAATCATGGGACATCATCACCGCTGATTTCGGCGAACCAACCACCACCCTCAGCGCCTGACTAAGTTTTATCTGTGTGGCGCCCCAGCGCCCACGCTACATGTTCACGCACCATTGCCGACCGATCATCGGCACGCGCACGCAGTGCTGCGACGATTTCCGGTGACGTCGGCGCATTCCCCAGTCCCACTGCCAGGTTGCGCAGCCAGCGTTCATGACCAATACGGTGGATCGCGCTTCCGGCCAGCCGTGCCGAGAATTCGGCATCATTCCAGGAAAACAGATCAGCTAGTGACGCATCGTCCAGGCCGTTGCGCACAGCAAAATCCGTCTCTTTAGAGACCTGTGCAAAGCGGTTCCACGGACACACGAGCTGGCAGTCATCACAACCGTAAACGCGATTGCCGATCAGCGGTCGTAGCGCTGCCGGTATGCTGCCTTTCAGCTCGATGGTTAGGTAGGAAATGCAGCGCCGTGCATCGAGCTGGTACGGCGCGACGATGGCCTGCGTCGGACAGATGTCGATGCATTTGCGGCAGGTGCCACAATGTTCAGTCTGCGGCGCATCGACCGGCAACGGCAGCTCGGTGTAAATCTCTCCCAGGAAAAATGCCGAACCGGCTTCGCGGTTGAGCAGTAGCGTGTGCTTGCCGCGCCAGCCGAGGCCGGCTTTCTCGGCCAGCGCAACCTCCATCACCGGTGCACTATCGGTAAATACACGGTAACGATGTTCGCCAGCAGCCCGCTCAATCCGCTCTGCCAGCCGCTGCAGCTTACCGCGCAACACCTTGTGGTAATCACGCCCAGTCGCATAGCGCGAGATGAATGCACGCGCGCTGTCGTTGATGACCGCCCAACTGTCGCGCGCCGCGGGCGGCGTGTAATCAATCCGGGCAACGATCACGCGCAGCGTTCCTGAGACCAGTTCGGCGGGACGGCTGCGCTTCATTCCGTGGCGTGCCATATAATCCATGTCGCCATGCCAGCCGCGGGCAAGCCATTCAGCCAAACGCGGTTCTGACTGCGACAGGTCGCAGTCGGCAACGGCGATCTGCTGAAACCCGAGTTCGTCTCCCCAGCGGCCGATGTCGCGCCGGAGCCCCGACCAATCGACAATTTTCTGGCCCGCACGCTCTTGCATACCCCGCATCATAAACGCCGCAAGCTGTATCTCTCCGACGAGGCTGACACCCTCGCGCTCGGCAACGCCGTCGCGGGTCTGCTGGAGCCGAGTATGGTGATCCATCTGCGCGGGGACCTCGGCGCCGGCAAAACCACCCTTGCCCGCGGCATTCTCCTCGGCCTGGGCTATCAGGGCCGGGTCAAAAGTCCTACTTTCACCCTGCTTGAACTTTATAAATTTTCTAGGTTATACTTGTATCACTTTGATTTTTATCGGTTCCTTGATCCACAGGAACTTGAGGAAAGCGGTTTCCGCGAGTATTTCAATCCGGAATCCGTATGCCTCGTGGAGTGGCCGGAAAAAGCCCCCGGCCTGCCGGCTGCGGATCTGGAAATCGAATTACGAGTTGCCGATGCGGGACGCACGGCTGAATTGTCAGCGCACACGGAGGTAGGCAGTCGTTGTTTCGATCAGCTGACAGACTGGAATCCGTCATCCGCCTGACGGCGGTAACGCCGTCATTCTCCCGCTGTTTCCGTGTATTTCCGCTGCTGCTGTCCGCACTCTCCGCGGCTTTCCTCGCCGTATCCGCTTACGCTGCAAATACACTGGTCACCTCGACCCGGGTGTGGCCGGCACCGGACTACACACGGATCACCATCGAATCGCAGCAGGCGATCCGCTACAAGTTTTTCAGCATCGACAATCCGGACCGGCTGGTGCTCGACATCGACGATGTCGCCCTGAGCGCGACCCTCAACGAGATCTCCGGGAAAATCAGCGTCGAGGACCCCTATCTGAAGGGCGTGCGTGTCGGCCGCTTCAAGCCGGGAACGGTGCGTCTGGTCTTTGACCTAAAGACCCAGGTCAAACCGGAAGCCTTCGCGCTGCCGCCGATCGGCGAATACGGCCATCGCCTGGTGCTCGATATCTATCCGCCGCAGCCGCCGGATCCGCTGCTGGCCTTCCTGAAACAGCATGAAGCGGCCCATTCCGGAAATGTCAACGAACCTGCGGCCGTGGCACCGGAAGCGCCTACGCCAGCAGCACCATCCAATCGCCCGCCCTCGCAGCGACTGATCACGATCGCGATCGACCCCGGCCACGGCGGCGAAGATCCGGGAGCACGTGGCCATCGCGGCACTCTCGAAAAAAACGTCACGCTCGCAATTTCCCGCAAACTGAAGAAACGCATCGACAACGAGCCCGGCATGCGCGCCGTGCTGCTGCGCGACGCAGACTTCTTCATGTCTCTGGGCGCCCGTGTCGAAAAAGCCCGGCGCATCAGAGCAGATTTGCTGGTGTCGGTTCATGCTGACGCCTTCATCAAGCCCTCAGCCAGGGGGTCGTCGGTTTTCACCCTGTCCGAACGCGGCGCGACGTCAGCCGCTGCACGCTGGCTGGCCAAACAGGAAAACGATGCCGATCTGATCGGCGGCGTCAACCTCAGGATCAAGGATTCCTATTTGAAGCAGACGCTGCTCGACCTCTCACAGACGGCATCAATCAATGACAGCCTGAAGCTGGCCAAGGCGGTGCTCTCCGAAATGAGCAACATCAACTCGCTGCATAAGAATTACGTCGAGCAGGCCGGATTTGCCGTGCTGAAGGCGCCGGACATCCCGTCGATCCTGGTCGAGACCGCCTTCATTAGCAATCCCGACGAGGAACTGAAACTGCGTAGCCCGGAGCATCAGGGCCGGATGGCCGATGCAATTTTCACCGGCATTAAACGCTATTTCTCGAAAAATCCGCCGCTCGCCCCGGCGCGGATCGCCGTCAACCCCTGACCCCCCGGCACTCGCCCCGCTGCGCGCGATTGCCTAGAATCTGCGTTACAACAAGGTTTAATCACGCGCACGATCCGGAGAATTCATGATCAGGAACTGGAGCATCGCAGCTGGCGTTCTGCTGCTTGCGGCAGGTTGCACACAGTTGCCGCATGATCAGCTACCTGGACAAATTCGCAGCTTCTCGGGTCATGCGCCGGGGGCAAAGCTGCCGCCGGGCTGGGAACCGTGGATACTGTCTGGATTCAAGCGTCCTACCGAGTACCGACTGGTCCGTGAAAACGGTATCACCGTCGTCCATGCCAATGCCAGCTCCTCCGCATCGGGATTGATTCATCCGTTGTCGCTGGATCCCCGAAAACAGCCGCTGCTCGACTGGAGCTGGAAAATCGACAAGCCTATCTCCAGAGCCGACAACACCAAAAAACACCTTGAGGATTCTCCGGTACGACTGGTGGTCAGTTTTGATGGCGATCTCGAAAGTATGCCGGCGCAGGAGCGTCTATTTTTCGCCGGCATCCACCTACTGAGCGGACAGCAACTACCATACGCCACATTGATGTACATCTGGGAAAACAGGGCGCCGCGCGACACCGTAATCCTCAACATGCACACTTCCCGCATCAGGATGATCGTCGCTGAATCCGGGCCTGACAACCTGGGCATCTGGCAGCATGTCCGCCGCAACGTGGTCGAGGATTTCCGCCGCGCCTTCAGCGAGGAACCGGGACGCATTACCGCGATAGGCATCATGACCGATACCGACAACACCGGAGAGCAGACGCAGGCCTGGTACGGCAACATCCGGTTTCTCGGCGTGTCCGAACAACCCGGGAAAGCAGCCACGCAGTAAAGTAATTACTGGGGTCTTCATAAAAAAAGGGCCGCCATCAGCGGCCCTTTTGTTCTCCAAACAACCTTAACGATATTTTTCGTCACAGACATGAAGGCCTTGTTGGTTTCCTATTTCAGGCATTCACGCCGCGTTTAGCCCGCGCTGATACGCCCTGCACGATAACCGAGGCAGATTTCGCGGCAGCGGCGTCCGCCTTCATTCCCCGAGCAGACTAACCACCTTTGGCGGCAGCCGCAAAACCGTAAACCAGCGATAACGACAGCGCAATCAGCAGATTTTTCATCACACGCTACTTTGCATGGTTATGACTTCAGAACGGCCATCACTTCGTCCAGCATCTTCTTGGCATCGCCGAACAGCATGCGATTATTTTCTTTGTAAAACAGTGGGTTATCAACTCCCGCGTAACCCGAGGCCATGCTACGCTTCATTACCACCGATGTTTTCGCTTTCCACACTTCCAGCACCGGCATGCCAGCGATAGGACTCGCCGGATCATCCTGCGCCGCCGGATTGACGATGTCATTGGCACCGATGACCATCGCAACGTCTGTGTCCGGAAAGTCTTCGTTCAGCTCATCCATTTCCATGACGATGTCATAGGGCACCTTGGCCTCCGCCAGCAGCACGTTCATGTGCCCCGGCATACGCCCGGCAACCGGATGGATGCCGAAACGCACATTGACACCCTTCTCGCGCAGCAGTTTCGTAATCTCGAACACCGTGTGCTGCGCCTGCGCGACCGCCATACCGTAGCCGGGCACAATGATCACGTTCTTCGCCTCGCGCAGCATCTCCGCCGTTTCGGCGGCGCTGACCGGAACAGCTTCGCCGGGCGGTTGCTCGCCCGCCTTGGCTGAAGGCGCGCCGCCGCCGGTACCGAAACCGCCGGCAATCACGCTGATAAAGTGGCGATTCATGGCCCGGCACATGATGTAGGACAGGATCGCACCGCTGGAACCCACTAGCGCACCGGTGACAATCAGAAGGTCATTTGAAAGCATGAATCCGGTCGCTGCAGCCGCCCATCCCGAGTAGCTGTTGAGCATCGACACCACGACGGGCATGTCGGCACCGCCAATGGCCATTACCATGTGCACGCCGAACAGCAGTGAAATTACCGCCATCACGATCAAGGGCACCATGCCGGCTTCGACAGAGCCAGCCTTGATGAACTGTGCACCGAAGTAAATCACGATCAGCAGGCCGGCGAGATTTAGCCAGTGCCGCCCGGGTAGCAGCATCGGCTTGCCGCCGATCTTGCCAGACAGCTTGCCGAAAGCAATGACCGAGCCGGAGAACGTCACCAGTCCGATCAGGATACCGACATAAATCTCCACTTCGTGTATGACCTTTTCCGCACCCTGCATGCCCGCAGTGGCGGCCGGATCAATGTAGGTGGCAAAGCCGACCAGTGCTGCGGCCAGACCGACCAGGCTGTGCATTAGCGCGACCAGTTCAGGCATCTGGGTCATTTTGACGGTACGAGCGGCATAGAGCCCGACCGACCCACCGACCACCATGGCCGCGACGATCCAAGCGTAACCCTCGGCGGTCACCTGCGGCCCGAAGACCGTGGCCAGAACGGCGATGGTCATGCCGATGATGCCATAGAGGTTGCCGCGGCGGGAGGTTTCGGGATGCGACAAGCCGCCGAGACTGAGGATGAACAGGATGGTGGCGCCGATGTAGGCGACCGTAACGAGGCTGAATGACATCATCGGCCTCCTACTTCCTGAACATGTCAAGCATGCGTCGCGTCACCGCGAAGCCGCCGAACATGTTGATTGTTGTCAGCACGATACCGGCCACAGCCAGTCCCAATATCCATGACCCCGGGCGCGAACCCGCCATCTCCGCCACCGGTGGCGCCACTTGCACCAGAGTACCGATGCAGATGATGCTGCTGATCGCATTGGTCACGCTCATCAGAGGCGTATGCAATGCAGGCGTCACGTTCCACACCACCATGTAGCCCACAAAACAGGCCAGCACAAACACCGTGAAGTGTCCAAGGAAAGCCGCAGGTGCGTAGGCCCCGAGGAACCAGAAAGCCAGCGCGCCCAAGCCGAACACCACTGCCAGCGTTTTCACCGGCATCTGTCCTCCAGCATCGTGACCGTGGCCCTTCTTTTCTGCCGGCTTGGCCGCCGCAACTGGCTTTGTCGGCGGAGCAGGCATTTTGATCGGGGGCGGCGGCCAAGTGATACCACCGCCCTTGATTACAGTCAGGCCGCGGATGGCGTCGTCTTCCATGTTGACGTTGATCACGCCGTCCTTGGTCTTGCACAACTCTTCAGTCAGGCGAAACAGATTGGTCGAGTAAAGGCTGCTCGACTGCTTGGCCAGACGCGAGTTGAGATCGGTATAGCCGATGATGGTTACCCCATGTTTCACCACAGCCTGCCCGGGTTCGGTCAGCTCGCAGTTGCCGCCACGCTCGGCCGCCATGTCGACAATGACACTGCCGGGTTTCATCGACTTCACCATCTCGGCGGTGATCAGGCGAGGCGCAGGTTTACCGGGAATCAGCGCGGTGGTGATGATGATGTCCACCTCGCGTGCCTGCTGCGCATACATTTCGCGCTGCGCCTGCTGGAAACCCTCACTCATGACCTTGGCGTAACCACCGCCGCCCGATCCTTCTTCCTCGTAATCCACCTTGACGAACTCACCACCCAGCGACACCACCTGGTCAGCGACTTCGGCACGGGTGTCGTTGGCGCGAACGATAGCGCCGAGCCCAGCTGCAGTGCCGATCGCGGCAAGGCCGGCAACGCCGGCACCGGCGATGAATATCTTGGCCGGCGGCAGCTTGCCCGCGGCGGTAATCTGACCGTTGAAAAAACGGCCGAAGGCGTTGGCGGCTTCGATGACGGCGCGATAACCCGCAACGCCGGCCTGCGACGTCAGTGCATCCATTTTCTGCGCGCGAGAGAGTTGGCGTGGCAACGAGTCGATGGCCAGCACGGTGGCTTTTTTTGCAGCGAGCTGCTGCATTAACTCCGGATTCTGCGCCGGCCAGATGAAACCGATCAGCGTGCCGCCTTCGCGCAGCAGACCGACTTCCGCTGAAGTGGGCACACTCACCTTGAATACGATATCCGAACCGGACCACAGTTCCGGGGCGTTGGCAGCCACTTCGGCTCCCGCCGCACGATAGGCATCGTCACTAACGTTGGCGGCATCGCCTGCGCCGGACTCGACACGAACCTTGAAACCGAGTTTGATCAGCTTCTCGACGACTTCGGGAACAGTCGCTACGCGCTTTTCCCCCGCTACCGTTTCTTTTGGCACACCTATGATCTGAGGCATGTACTCCCCTTTTGTTGCACTTAATATTTGAAGGTTAGACTGTTGAACCGGGCTGTGGGAAACGGCACTTTGGCTGCGCGCAATGCTGCCTGATTATAAGACAAAACTCCGCGGCGCCCTTGTCACGCGACACGGTTTTTCCGATTGGTATTTATGCCTTGATGCAAACGGCCTATAACCGTACTCCCAACGCTTATAATTCCCTCATGTCAGCGATCCGCGTTCTTCCCGAACTTCTGATCAACCAGATCGCCGCGGGCGAAGTCATCGAACGCCCGGCTTCGG
This sequence comes from Burkholderiales bacterium, assembly GCA_038106575.1. Taxonomy (GTDB): domain Bacteria; phylum Pseudomonadota; class Gammaproteobacteria; order Burkholderiales; family SG8-41. Next base: position 9,986 of record JAYOED010000004.1, on the reverse strand, counting down.
CGCTCAAGGAGCTGCTGGAAAACAGCCTCGATGCTGGCGCGCAGGCCGTCATCGTCGAGTTGGCCGGCGGTGGCATCAAGCAGATCACGGTCAGTGACGACGGCGGCGGCATCACCCGCGAGGAACTACCGCTGGCGCTGGCGCGCCACGCCACCAGCAAAATTGCCTCGCTAGACGATCTCGAACACGTCGGCAGCTTCGGTTTTCGTGGCGAAGCCCTGGCCAGCATCGCCTCGGTTTCGCGTCTCGCACTGACCAGCCGCCGCTCTAATGACCGCCATGGCTGGCGCATTGCTAGCGAAGGCCCCGCGCTGGGCAAAGCTGAACCGGCGACATTGCCGCGTGGCACCCGCATCGAAGTGCGTGAGCTGTATTTCAATACCCCGGCACGGCGGAAATTCCTCAAGTCCGAACCGACCGAATTCGCGCACTGCGAAGAAGCCTTCCGCCGTATCGCGCTATCGCGACCCGACGTCGCTTTCGCTCTGACGCACAACAACCGTGCTCGCTATCAGCTGAAACCGCAGCCTTTGGCGGCACGCATCTCCGCCGTGCTCGGTGAAGAATTCGGCGCCGGTGCATTGGCAGTCGAAGAAACTGGAGGACCGATCGCGCTGCGGGGCGCCATCAGCTCTCCTGCGCATGCCCGAAGTACACGTGATGCCCAGTATTTTTTCGTCAACGGCCGCTGCATACGCGACAAGCTGGTGGCGCACGCCATACGCCAGGCCTACGCCGACGTACTGCACCATGACCGTCACCCAGCTTACATACTGTTTCTCGACATCGACCCGCAACTGGTTGATGTCAATGTCCATCCAGCCAAGGCCGAAGTGCGTTTTCGGGATTCGCGCGCCGTACACCAGTTCATTTTTCACGCCTTACACAAGGCATTGTCGGCCTCCGCCGGTGCCGCGACGCCGGTATCGGCTGTGGCTGCCACCGCGAGTGCCATTCCCACGCCCGCTTCGCATTTCCGCACCCAGTACGCCATGCCGCTGGGTATCGCGCAGCCCGCAACCGCCTATGCCACGATGTTTGCGCCGCGGGCTGCAAATGAACCGCATACGGCGCCGGCATTGCCACCATCCGGTGGCGATAATCCGCTGGGCTTTGCGCTGGCGCAACTGGCCGGCATTTACATCCTCTCCGAAAACAGCGACGGCCTGATCATCGTCGATATGCATGCCGCGCATGAACGCATCATTTACGAAAAACTCAAATCCGCGCTGGATGATCGCACGATACCGATGCAGCCGTTGCTGGTGCCGGTTCATTTCGCCGCCGAGGCGCTCGACGTCGCCACTGCAGAGGACGAACACGATGCGCTGCGCGATCTGGGGTTTGACATCGCTCCTGCCGGCCCCGGGGCATTGAACGTGCGCGCGGTGCCAGCGCTGCTGGCCGACGCCGACGTGAAGGCGCTGACTTTGTCCGTACTGCACGAAGTCCGGGAATACGGCGGCAGCCGCATTGCCACCGAACGTCGCAATGAACTTCTCAGTGCAATGGCCTGTCATTCCGCGGTACGCGCCAACCGCAAGCTGACCGTTTCGGAAATGAACGCACTACTTCGCGACATGGAAGCCACCGAACGCTCGGGCCAGTGCAATCACGGCCGGCCGACCTGGCATCCGCTGCCGGTGCGTGAACTCGATAAATGGTTCCGCCGCGGCGAATGATAACCTGTTGTTTTATATTATTATTTTATGTCTCCCCCGGTACAACCTCCTGCCATCCTGCTGATGGGCCCTACCGCCAGCGGCAAGACCGCGGTGGCGATACAGCTCGCCACTACGCTGCCCTGTGAAATCATCAGCGTCGACTCGGCACAGATCTACAAGGACATGGATATCGGCACTGCCAAGCCCGATGCGGAAACCCTGAAAAGAGCCCCCCACCATCTGATCAACATTATCGAACCGCACGAAAGCTACTCGACAGCGCGATTTCGCAATGACGCGCTGGCGCTGATGCGCGAAATCACCGAACGCGGCAACATTCCGCTGCTGGTCGGCGGCACCATGCTCTATTTCAAGTCACTGGTTGAGGGCCTCAACGACCTGCCCGAAGCCGATTCAGCGGTACGGCTGATCATCGAAACCATGGCCAAAGAGGAAGGGTGGCCGGCGCTGCATGGAAAACTGCGCAAGGTTGACCCCGCAACCGCGGCAAGACTCGATCCGAACGATGCGCAGCGCATCCAGCGCGCACTGGAAATTTATTATGTCTCCGGCAAGTCGATGACCGACCTACTGAAACAACCCAAGTACGTCTATTTCCCGTACACGCCAATCCGTATCGCGCTGGTACCAGGCGATCGCGCCGTGCTGCAAGAACGCATCGCACAGCGTTTCGACGCTATGTTGTCGGCGGGACTGGTTGAGGAGGTGCGCAGGCTGCGGGACGAATACGCGCCTGATCCCGACACGCCGTCCGTGCGCTGTGTCGGTTACCGCCAGGCGTGGAATTACTTGAACGGAAAAATCAGTATCGAAGAACTGCGCGAACAAGGCATAGCCGCGACCCGCCAGCTCGCCAAACGCCAGCTGACCTGGCTGCGTGCCATAGAAGGCGTAACCGAATTCGACTGCCTGGCCGAAAACGTCGGCGACATGGTGCTAGAATATATACGCCAGGAACTCGAGGCGATGGTTATCGCCGGAGAATCCTGAAGATCGGCGGCGACGGCTATTTTTTCTCGGTGTTACGCTGGCCGTTGGCGAGCTCCTTCAGCAGGGAAAGCCCGAAATCCGGGTTAGTCTTGATTAGTGTCAGAAAATCATTGTGATTAATCGACATCATGTTGCTGTCAGCTAAAGCGGAGTCTGTTGCGGCCCACTTGGACTGATCAACCAGCGTCATCCCTCTGAAAACACCGCCGGCCCCTTGCCGAGCATCTGCATGGCGATTGCCAGACGCAAGCGCTTGATCAGGATCGCCAGCAGCATCAGCGCAAATTCTGGCGATTTCTGAATGGCCGCAGAAAACACCTGACCGCTCATTTTGATGACTTCGCAGTCCGTTTTGGCCGTTTCCTTGGCGCTGCGCGACACGGAACAGCAGTCAATATCGACATTTCGCCGAGCACTTTGCCTAACTTGATCACATCGAGCGGCTTGCCGCCGCGTGTAAGAGCCATTTAGCTACTGGCGAGAAAATACATGACGTCGCCGTCAGTGCCTTCCTTCAACAACACGCCGTCTGCGCCAACAGCACGGAGCTTTCCGTTAGAGTGAAAAAAACACCCTCTAAACATTGACGTTGTAAACCTCGCTCTACGCGGGTCTGGTGGAATCGAATTCGCTCATGTCTGAAATCCCGTTATCCTGAGGAAAGTGCAGTATCGGCTTCGGCCTATCTCCGGAAAGTCCTCATATTCAGCATCCGGCTGCACGTCAAGACACATTGGCGCATCAACCCGTACGCCTGACCCTGACCCCCGCCCAACCCTTCGCCAAAGTAACCTTGAGCTCCTGATCCTCAGACAACTGCGCGCTGTCGCGGACAACCGATCCGTCAGCAGCTTCAGTAATGCTATAGCCTCGTTCTAGCACGCGCTTCGGATTGAGATGCAGAAGATTCGCCTGAGCAGCGCCGACTCTGTCGACTACGGCCACCAGTCGCTCACGGGAAGCACTGCGCAGGCGCTGCGCTGCATCACGCAGGCTCCACGACCGTCCTTCAGCGCCGAGACGCCATTCTCCGCGCAGACGGATGGCAAGATGCTGCAGATGAAGCATCTGGTTGCGGATACGCTCTCCCGGGTGAGTCAGCCGACGCGAGAGGTAATCCAGCCGCTGCATGCGATCTTCAATGCCGCGTATGAATGTCCGGACCAGTTGCTGTCCGGCCAGACCCAGGTCGCGCTGCAGTTTTGCACCGTCCGGACTAACCAGCTCCGCAGCTGCGGTGGGTGTTGGCGCCCGTACATCCGCCGCAAAATCAGCGATCGTAAAATCGGTTTCGTGACCGATGCCAGCCACCACCGGCAGCGGGCAGGCACGCATCGCCCGCGCCACCGCCTCCTCGTTGAAAGCCCACAAATCCTCAATGCTGCCGCCTCCGCGGCAAACAATCAGCACATCACATTCCGCGCGAGATCCCGCTAGCCCAATCGCTCCCGCGATTTTCTCCGCAGCACCCTCCCCCTGCACCGGTGCCGGATAAATAATTACCCCAATGCCTGGCATGCGACGGCGCAGCGCAGTGATCACATCGCGCAATGCCGCAGCCTGCGGCGAAGTCACAACGCCGACCGTGCGCGGAAAAGGCGGCAATTCGCGTTTCAGCGCAGGATCGAACAACCCCTCTTTCTCGAGCTGGGCCTTGAGTTTCTCGAAAACCGCGTAAAGCGCTCCGAGACCGGCACGGCGCATGGAATCCACTACAAGCTGGAATTTGCCGCGCGCTTCATACACCGTGGCCGTCGCCCGCACTTCGACCTGCATCCCGTTTTCAGGCGTCCAGTTAAGGTGCTGAGCCCGGTGACGAAACATCACTGCATCGACCTGCGCATCCTCATCCTTTAGGGTGAAATAACAGTGCCCGCTGTCATAGCGCTTGAAGTTGGAAACCTCTCCCGCCACCCACAGCAGAGGCACGCTACGCTCGATAGCGATGCGCGCCAGCCGGTTCAGTTCGGCAACCGAAATGACAGTGGGCTGCGTGGCCTGCTCGATCAGATCGGACATGGATAAATTCCAATCGGCCCGCACATTCCAGTACGCAGGCCAGAGTTAACCCGGATTAGCTTTTTCCGTTACAGAGCTCTTTGGCCCGGAGTTGAGCATACTGAGCGTGATTAAACCCGGGCACGTTAAAAGTTCGGTCATCGTCCCGGAAAATGAACGGAAATTCGCCCTTTTCTTGGAACAGATCAAACAGCGATTTTGCATCCATTCTGGGACTGAACTGGTGCTGCAGAAACACATCTACTGTTTTCTGCACGACCTCGTTTGCCGCCACTACCGTTGCGCACTCACCAATACGGCTTACTTGCTTATGCGGTTTCAGGGATTTGGTAACGCCTCCAACGAAAAAAGTTATCGCAAAAGAATCCTGATGCCGATTTGATTATTTTCGCTTTGAAAGCGTTGCGTGGCAACCAATCCTCTGGCGGCAAATGAAAAGAGTGGCACTAATGACGCCACATCGCGCATCAACTTTGCAAAACCGGTACGCAGGCAATGCCTTTGAAACAGCCGCAACCTGCGGACGCAAAACGGTTTTCCTGGTGAACACCGTCCACAACACCTGCATGCGCACCCCTTGGGCTTCCCCGAATTCGGGCCTTGCGGGAAGTGAATTGTCTAAACAATTGTTTTTATTGATATTTAAATTGGGTTTAACAATTAAGCAATTTGCATTTTCTCATACGCATGCAGCACTTAGACGGATCGTTTACATGCTGCGCACAGGTTTATCCACAATAAATGTGGAAAACACGGAAAATCCGTTTTGCCTCAATCGTCTTGCCAGTAGCGCGCTTGCTGATTCATGCAGTGGCCGCTACAGTTGCGCTAATTTTAAAATAATTAACCCAAAAAAAGCGTGTTCTCCATCATTCAATCAGCCGGCTGGCCAATCTGGCCGTTACTACTCTGTTCCGTCATCGCTTTGGCCATCATCGGTGAGCGTTTGTGGTCGCTGCGCCAGAATGTAGTAATGCCAAAAAACCTGCTGATGCACACCGTACAGGCCTATCGACAGAGCGGCATCACCCCGCAGATGCTTTCCCAGCTCGCGTCCAGCGCTCCACTGGGCCAGATCCTCTCTGCCGGGCTTCGCAACGAAAAACACTCACCCGATGTCATGAAGGAATCCATCGAGGAAGCGGCACACGTGGTCGCCATTGATCTCGAGCGCTTCCTGACCAGCCTCGGCACTATTGCCGCCATTGCACCGCTGCTGGGACTGTTCGGTACCGTGATCGGCATGATCGAAATCTTCGGCTCACAGACGCCTTCCGGCACCAATCCGCTGGTCCTCGCGCATGGCATTTCGATTGCACTCTATAACACAGCCTTTGGCCTAGTGGTCGCAGTACCCAGCATGGTGTTCTACCGCTATTTCCGCTCCAAGGTCGATGCGCTGCTGGTGGAGATGCAAATGCAGGCGGTAAAACTGGTCGAGATCGTCAACGGCGAACGTGATGCCTGATTACCGGCATCCTGACATGCACACATGAAATTCCGCCACCGCGCATTCCGCGAGGAGCCGGAGATCAACTTCATTCCGTTGATCGACGTGCTGCTGGTGATCCTGATCTTCCTGATGGTGACCACCACCTACTCGCGCTTTGCCGAACTGCAGATCAACCTGCCGACTGCGGAAGCCGAACGACCTCCGGAGCGTCCCGCGCAGATCGACGTAACCGTCGATGCTCGCGGCAACTACTCAATCAACAAGGCCGCCGTCACCACAACCAACTCCGGCATGCTCAGCGACGCCATCAAGCGCGCTGCGGGTGACATAAAGGAACAGGTCGTGGTCATCAACGCTGACGCCAACGCCTCGCACCAATCCGTGGTGCGCGTCATGGAAGCCGCCCAAATGGCCGGTTTCCCGAAAATCACCTTCACCACCCGGGCGCCCCGCAAGTAACCGGTTCCTCGACGGCGGCCGGCATTGGAGGTACGCTTCGGCTGTGGTTTCCACTCCCTCTCACTGGCAGTCCCGTGGCATACTGGCGATTCTGTTGCTGCCGGTCGCGGCACTTTTCCTGGTCATTGCAATGCTGCGGCGCGGCGCCTGGCGCAGCGGACTGCGGAACCCGGAAAAAGCTGGTGTTCCGATCATCGTCGTAGGCAACATCACCGCGGGCGGCACCGGTAAAACGCCGCTGACACTTTGGCTGGCGTATTTTCTGCGTGAACGGGGCAAACACCCCGCCATCATCAGTCGTGGATACGGAGCCGACCGCACCGATCCCCGCCCAGTACCCGTCGACGGCAATTCCGCAGATTACGGCGACGAGCCCTGCCTGCTCGCGCAACGTGTCAGCTGTCCGGTCTGGGTTGGCGTAGATAGGGCCGCCACGGCAATGGCGTTGAGCGCCGCACACCCCGATGTCGACGTCATCATCAGCGACGACGGCCTACAACATTATCGCCTCGCCCGCGATTTCGAAATCGCGGTCATTGACGGCGTGCGCGGCCTAGGTAACGGCTGGCCGCTGCCTGCCGGACCGCTGCGCGAACCAAGATCCAGGCTTGCATCGATGGATGCGGTGGTCGTCAATGCACCCGACGAGACCAAGGTCTGGCCAAACGCAATCACGATGCAGTTGAAAGGAAATGTCCTCCGTAATCTGTACAATCCACTGCAGACCGCCGAGGCTCGGCGTTTCAGTGGCAGGCGTGTCCACGCTGTCGCCGGCATCGGCAATCCTCAACGTTTTTTCCGGTACCTGGAGACCCTAGGGATCACCTGCGAGGCACATGCCTTCCCGGATCATCACCGCTATTCAGCGAACGATCTGCAATTCGGAGACAGCGATGACATCGTGATGACCGAAAAAGATGCGGTAAAATGCACTGCATTCGCAACCTCAAGTCACTGGGCGCTGGTCATCGATGCCGAAATCGACGCAAGCTTTGGCGAAATGATCCTAGAACGACTTTCAAAGGCCGACCGCCATGGATGAAAAACTGCTCAACATACTGGTATGCCCCATCTGCAAAGGCCCGCTCGTATATCGCAAAGCCGCTGGTGAGCTGGTCTGCAAACCCTGCCGTCTCGCGTATCCGATCATGGACGGTATCCCGGTAATGCTCGAAGACGACGCGCGGAAAATCCCTGCTGAAGAAGAACTTTGACACGATGAAATTCATCGTCGTCATCCCCGCACGTTACGCGTCCTCGCGTTTCCCGGGAAAACCCCTGGCGGAAATTCGCGGTAAGCCGATGGTCGTACAGGTCGCCTCTCGCGCTGCACGCAGCGGAGCTACACGGGTTGTGATTGCCACTGACGATGTACGCATCGCGACTGCCGTCGAAGAACACGGATTCGAGGCGATGATGACCCGCGGCGATCACGCCACTGGCACTGACCGCATCGCAGAAGTCGCGCGCAGGCTGCGGCTGAAACCCAATACCATTGCGGTCAACGTTCAGGGCGATGAGCCGCTGATCCCGCCGTCGCTCATCCGCCGGGTCGCGGAAAACCTAAATTCGCATCGAGCAGCGGCAATCGCCACCGCTGCCTCCAGAATCCGCAGTGCGCAGGACATGGTCAATCCCAACGTGGTAAAAGTCACTCTCGACAGCAGCGGATACGCACTTTATTTCAGCCGCGCCCCGATTCCGTATTCAAGGGATGCTTTCAGCAAAGGCATCCGCTCACTGCCCAAAGGATTGCCTGCCTTGCGCCATCTCGGCATTTACGCCTACCGCGCCAGTTTTCTGAAGATCTACGGCCGCCTGCCGCCGGTCGCAGCTGAACAATCCGAAGCCCTTGAACAACTACGCGCGCTGGTCCATGGTTACCAAATCAGCGTGGCGATCACCGCAACCGCGCCGCATCCAGGTGTAGACACCTTGGCGGATCTGCGTCGCATTCGCCGCCTATTGCGCTGATTACAGCTTGCCGTACTGATTTTGCGGAGTAGCGCGGCACGGCTATACTCACAACACCCGACCTTCTACCAGTCTGTATTTATGCGCATATTGCTCCTTGGCCTGCCCGGCGCAGGAAAAGGCACCCAGGCCCATTTTCTTATCGAGCG
>JAYOED010000004.1:0-1137 GCA_038106575.1 Burkholderiales bacterium | reverse complement strand
ACATGCTGCGCGCGGCGATGAAGGAGAATTCCCCGCTGGGCAAGGAAGCCCGTTCCTACATGGATCGCGGTGCACTGGTGCCCGATCCGTTGGTGATCGCTCTCGTCAAGGAACGCATCAAGTCACCTGACTGCATCAACGGTTTCATCATGGACGGCTTTCCGCGCACCCTGCCGCAGGCCGAGGCCCTGCGCGAGGCCAGCATCGACATCGACTTCGTCATTGAAATCGAAGTCGGCGACGGTGAAATTCTGCGGCGCATGAGCGGCCGGCGCATTCACCCAGCCTCGGGACGTTCTTATCACATCGAATTCAATCCCCCGCTTGTCGAAGGCAAGGACGACGTCACCGGAGAGCCGCTGATTCAGCGCGTGGACGACAACGAAAAGACTGTGACGAAACGCATCGCAACCTATCACTCGCAAACCAAGCCACTGGTGAACTATTACCTCAGCTGGGCCGCCAGTGGCGATCCGCGGGCTCCCAACTCCGTCAACATTTACGGCCGTGGCTCGGTCGAGCACATTCACGACAAGATCTTTGCCGCGATCGAATCGCATTCTCCGCGCAAGGATTCAGGCGTGTATTAAGGCCGCCGACCGAATATTTCAGCGCAGAAAAGTACGTGCCCGCCCGCAACGCCCTCTACGCCCAGTCCGGCGGCGTCACTGCCACCCTCAATGCCACGGCTTGCGGACTATTTGAAACGGCGCGCCGCCACCGTCGCCATATTTCCGGCATGTATGCCGCACGCAACGGCATCATCGGCGCTCTGACAGAAGACCTGATCAATGTAAGTACAGAATCCCTTGATGCAATTCGTGCCCTGCGCCACACGCCCGGAGGTGTATTCGGCTCCTGTCGCTACGACCTGTCTCCGCTGCCGCAGGGCCGTGCCCAGTACGAACGGCTGATCGAGGTTTTCCGCGCCCATGACATCGGTTACTTCTTCTACAACGGCGGAAATGGTTCGGCTGAAACCGCTCATTTCATTGCCACGATATTGCCGCAACTGGGCTACCCGATCACATCGATCGCCGTTCCCAAGACTATTGACAACGACATCGTGCGTTCTGATTCAAGCCCTGGGTTCGGTTCGGCGGCAAAATACGTCGCCACCAGCCTGCGCGAAGCCAT
>JAYOED010000044.1:1413-18208 GCA_038106575.1 Burkholderiales bacterium | reverse complement strand
ACGTCCGCATCAAAGCCCTGCAGGGGCGCACCACCGCGGAATGGTTAAAGATTTTCGATGACGGCGATGTGCCGGCGATGCCTTATCACACGCTGGACAGCGTGCTCGAGGATCCACACCTTCTAGACGTCGGCTATTTTGAAATGAAAAATCACCCCACCGAGGGACGCACTCGGGTCATGCGTCTGCCCAACAAATGGTCCTGCGGATTACGCGAAGACTGGAGCCCAGCCCCAAAACTCGGCCAGCAGAGTGTCGAGATTCTGCGTGAAGCCGGGCTTTCGGAAGAAGAAATTAAGAATCTGATCGATGCCGGCGCCACAATGGACGGGCGCCTTAAGAAATAACACCTCGTTCTGCGGCTTCTTCACCATTCAATACAGACTGGGAAAACTTCATGGTAGATTCCAGGAAACATGCGGTAGTTATCGGTGGCGGCATCATGGGTGGGGATATTGCCACCCTGTTTGCCGCTCATGGCTGGGCAGTGCACGTCATGAGTCCCTCGCAGAAAACACGCGATGCGCTTCCAGCGCGAATTGCTTTGGGTCTGGCCAAACTGGGCGCGCCGGCCGACTGTTCCGCAGCAGTGCAGTGTTATGCGGCCCTCAAAGCCATACCCTGGCAGGACGTTGCCATCGTCGTTGAGGCCGCGACCGAAGACCTGCCCCTGAAGCAGCAGCTGTTTGCCGAGGTGGAAGCAGTGGCCGCTGCTGATATTCCGCTGGTCAGCAACACCTCGAATTTCCCGATCGGCGTTATTGCCAAGGGCCTAAAACATCTGGTACCGCTGGTTGAGGTGGTCAGCTCCCCAAAAACCAGCCCCGTTGTCGCGGAGAAACTGGTTAGGTTGATGAAAAGTCTCGACAAGGCCCCGATCTGGGTCAAGAAAGACGTGCCAGGTTTTGTCGGCAACCGGTTGCAGCACGCGATGATGCGCGAAGCGCTGTATCTGGTTGCCGATGGTGTCACCGATGCCGAAGGCATCGATACCGCCGTACGCTACGGCTTCGGGTTCCGTTTCATTGCCTGCGGTCCGATGATGCAGAAGGAAATGTCCGGCTGGGACACGCACGACCTCGTCGCCAGCGCACTCTATCCCCATCTGCACGCCGAACAGGGGCCACCGCAATTGCTGAAGGACCTGGTCGCCAAGGGCCGCACCGGCATGAAGGCTAAGGCCGGTATGTGGGACTGGACCGACGACGGCATCAAGAAGGAAAAAGCCCGCATCGAACATGCACTGCAGGCGGGATTTGAAATTCTGCGCTCCGACAACGGATGACATGCAGCTGGAAGAAAACGTAACCCAGCAACCCCATCAAGCCGCCGGGCGCTTGCGCGCCTTCGCGAAGTCCAGGCCGGTAGTCGCGAGACTGGTTGCTCTACTGGTTTATACCCTCAGCGGTTTTTTCCTTGCGCCGTGGCTGGTCAGACAGCAACTGACTTCCCTGGTCGAAAAACACCTCGGCGCCAAAGGCTCTGTCGACGTGGTGCGCATTAATCCGTTTCTGCTGTCGCTTGAAGCCGAAAACCTGGCCATTGCCGAGAAAAGCGGTAACCCGGTCATCGAGGTTGGTCGTTTGCTGGTCGACTTTGAGGCCAGCAGCCTGCTGCGCTGGGCATGGGTGTTTCGTGAAATCAGGATTGAGCGACCCGTCCTCAACGCCGAACAGGATCCCGGCGGCAACCTGAATCTGGCGCGATTGCACGGAACTGCGCCCCCTGAACCTTCAGGCAATCACGCAACAGAACCAGCCGGGCCGCAGCGGTAAACATGCACTGACAGCGCGGCTGCCCGGCGGAGGCAACTTGCGCTAGCAGGGCAAATTCTCACTGGCTCCTCTGGACTTCGAAGCAGGAAAGTCCTGAATCAACTGGAATGGTGGCCAGGGACGGAATTGAACCGCCGACACAAGGATTTTCAGATCAGGCGGCAGTAAAATACCACATTAAATCAATTGGTTAAGGTCCCGTTTCTGCGGTGTGCTACAGGTGTGCTAAAGATTTTTTAGCACACTATTGCACGTAAGTCGTTTTATTTTTTTACAAACTATTCTCTGAATAATTTTATCGATCGCATGTGCGCGATCGAGTTATCGACCCATCCGAGTTTTCTATTTCTGTCCAAGGGCTACAGTTTTTTTGAGCGGCTACTTGCGGCGCTTGTACAACAACGGGCGGCTGGGCAACGACAACCGATGGTTGAGTCGCCGCATAAACTACTGCCCCGCCAATAAGAACAGGAACGAGCCAGTTCCAGCCACTTCCATGTCGCCCCCAGTGCCTGTGCCCGTGCCCATGATGCCCCCCGCTATTGGCTATACTATGTCGCACCCCGTGTCCATGGCCATGATGCCCTCTACCACTTGCCAAAGCTGTATTTGCAAAGCCAAATACAATCAGAATGAGAATAATGAATTTTTTCATTTTCGATCCAATTAGTAGTTGATGATTTACAGCTTAGATCACACAAAGATAGAAAGTTGTTAAGTTTTGTAACAACTTGTATCAGCGTTCCTTGGCTTTCCTTGGGCAATGTTTGTAACTATTTAAATATAGAAGATTGAGGAACGCCAAGGATAGCAAGGGGCATATCAGCGACTGAATCACGCTGACGGGGATACGACAAGCCGTAAAGAAAAGTGTGCTAGAGGTGTGCTATAGAATTTTTAGCACACTATCGCACGTAAGTGCTTGATGATTGGTGGCCAGGGACGGAATTGAACCGCCGACACAAGGATTTTCAGTCCTCTGCTCTACCAACTGAGCTACCTGGCCCCAGAATGAAACAAGCAACTCGATGCGCCTGTTTCCGGGCTCACCCGCCGGTCAGGCCGGGCGAAAGGGCGCTATTAAAACCGCAAACGCCTTTTGCGTCAAGGCGATAGCGCTGATAACAAGCCTTGCGCAAAAAAGAACCCCGCCGTAGCGGGGTTCCTCTGCAACAGCGTAATTCGCAATGCGAATTACATGCCCATGTCGCCCATTCCACCCATGCCACCGTGAGCGTGGCCGGCGTGGCTGTCTTCCTTTGGTAGCTCCGCAACCATCGCGTCAGTGGTCAGGATCAGGCCGGCAACCGAAGCCGCGTTCTGCAATGCGCAGCGCGTGACTTTGGTCGGATCCAGCACGCCCATTTCCACCAGGTCGCCGTAGTCGCCGGTCGCGGCGTTGTAGCCGACGTTGCCTTTACCTTCGACAACCTTGTTCACCACGACCGACGGTTCGTCACCGGCGTTCGCAGCGATCTGGCGCAGCGGCTCTTCCACGGCGCGCAGCACGATCTTGATGCCGGCGTCCTGGTCGCTGTTGTCACCTTTCAGCTTGCCGAGGCCGCTGCGGGCGCGGATCAGCGCCACGCCACCGCCGGCGACAATGCCTTCTTCCACGGCCGCGCGGGTCGCGTGCAGCGCGTCTTCGACGCGCGCCTTCTTCTCTTTCATTTCCACTTCGGTGGCAGCGCCGACCTTCACCAGCGCCACACCGCCGGCCAGTTTGGCGACACGCTCCTGAAGCTTTTCCTTGTCGTAGTCGCTGGTGGCTTCCTCGATCTGGGTGCGGATGTGCTTGACGCGCGCCTCGATCGATTTCTGGTCGCCGTTGCCGTCGATGATGGTGGTTTCTTCTTTGCCCACCTCGATGCGCTTGGCCTGGCCCAATTGGTCGAGGGTAACTTTCTCGAGGGTCATGCCCACTTCCTCGGCGATCACGGTGCCGCCGGTGAGGATAGCAATGTCTTCGAGCATGGCTTTACGACGGTCGCCGAAGCCCGGGGCCTTGACGGCGCAGGTCTTGAGGATGCCGCGGATGTTGTTGACGACCAGGGTCGCCAGCGCCTCGCCTTCAACTTCTTCGGCGATGATCAGCAGCGGCTTGCCGGCCTTGGCCACTTGCTCCAGCACCGGCAGCAGGTCGCGGATGTTCGAGATTTTCTTGTCGTGCAGCAGCACGTACGGGGTCTCGAGAATCGCCTGCTGCTTGTCGGCGTTGTTGATGAAATAAGGCGACAGGTAGCCTCGGTCGAACTGCATGCCTTCCACGACTTCGAGTTCGTTGTTCAGGCCCGAGCCGTCTTCAACGGTGATCACGCCCTCCTTGCCCACCTTGTCCATCGCATCAGCGATGATCTTGCCGATGTCGGCGTCGGAGTTCGCGGAGATCGAACCGACCTGGGCGATTTCCTTGCTGGTGGTGCAGGGCTTGGACAGTTTCTTCAGCTCGGCGACGATCGAGGCCACGGCCTTGTCGATGCCGCGCTTCAGGTCCATCGGGTTCATGCCAGCGGCGACGAACTTCATGCCTTCCTGCACGATGGCCTGCGCCAACACGGTGGCGGTGGTGGTGCCGTCACCCGCAGTGTCGGAGGTCTTGGAAGCGACTTCCTTGACCATCTGCGCACCCATGTTCTCGAATTTGTCTTTCAGCTCGATTTCCTTGGCGACCGATACGCCGTCCTTGGTCACGGTCGGGGCGCCGAAGCTACGCTCTAGTACAACGTTGCGGCCTTTGGGGCCGAGGGTCACTTTGACCGCATCAGCCAGTACGTTGACACCGGCTACGATCTTGTGGCGTGCCGGCTCATGGAATTTGACGTCTTTTGCTGCCATTTTATTTCTCCTGGATATTCGCTAAGCGGGTTATTCGATCACGCCCATGATGTCTTCTTCGCGCATCACGAGCAGTTCTTCACCCTGGACTTTGACGGTCTGCCCGGAGTACTTGCCGAACAGCACTTTGTCGCCGACTTTGACGTCGAGCGGCAGAACCTTGCCGTCGTCGGTTTTCTTGCCTTTGCCGACGGCCTTCACTTCACCCTGGTCCGGCTTTTCAGCAGCGGAGTCAGGAATCACGATCCCGGAAGCAGTTTTGCGTTCTTCTTCCAGCCGCCTCACGATAATGCGGTCGTGCAACGGACGAATCTTCATGGATACATCTCCTCAATAACGGTTAAATGATCGAAACCACCGCGAGCGAGCTGTTAGCACTCGACTCAAGCGAGTGCTAATAATAGTGGCATACGAGAGGGATTTCAAGTGGGGAAACGGCAAATTTCCACCCCCCGGAAGCGATTACTCGCTTACAGATAAATTGTTTAATTAAAACAGATAGTTAATGTATTTCTGTAAGGCGCGGCACTGGCAAAACCCGGTGACGGGGAACGCCAAAGCGGTAAACCGTCCGCCGTTTGCCACTGCAGTCCGGTGGCACCGGGGCATGGGGACAGGGGCCGGTACGGCGACCTTCTTCGGACAGGGTGGCGTCATCGGCGAATTCTTTCCAGATACCGCCGCGCACCGGCCTGAACAACCATTTCAGATAACCCTGTGCCGCCGCCAGCTCGACTAGATCGTCGCTGTCCGGCGCATCCGAAACCGCAACTTGCGCGCCATTGACCACATGCGGATAGGCGCCGAATGCCTGCAGGCATTCCAGCGCTTCGGTGGCGTCGGCGCCCCGGCGGATGCAGCCCGGCTGCTCCGCTCGCGCGACATCCCATGCGCCCAGCGACCACGCCGCATCCATCGCCGCCTGGTCGACCGCGATCAGGTTGTGCCAGCGTTCGTTCAGTTGCAGCGATGAACTCGGAATCGGCGCGTATGCCACTGTTTTGGCTTCCTCAAGCTCGACCAGCTTCTGCTTGATGAAGCCATGCCAGTGCAGGGTCAGGATCACCGGGGTATCGGGACAGGGTACTGCTGCGAGAGTGATGCCCACCAAAGGCAGGTTGGCCGCGGACATCTGGTCTTCGATGCGCTCGAGAATCTGCATGTTCAAACATCTCCTTTAGTGTGCTGTTAAACTTTGGTCATCAACTGCCACAACTACCGAAAACATCAGAGCAAATTCGGTGCCACCGCGCGGCACCGGCATATGCATGCCGATTTCATGCCGCACAAGACACTTAACAGCCGCAATGCATGCCGGTTGAACGTGTACGAGTATTCGACAGATTTGTACCGCAATGCAAACTAGCACTCGCAATCAACTGCTGCTAGAACGCAGCCGCACCGCGGTATGGCATCCCTGCACCCAGATGAAGCAGCACGAGATGTTACCGATCGTGCCGATCGCGCGCGCGCAGGGCTGCTGGCTGTACGACTTTGATGGCGCACGCTATCTCGACGCGGTCAGTTCGTGGTGGGTCAACCTGTTTGGCCATGGCGAATCGCGCATCAATGCCGCACTGACCAACCAGCTGCAAAAGCTCGAGCACGCGATGCTAGCCGGGTTCACCCACGAGCCAGTAATCGAACTTTCCGAACGGCTGTCAGCGCTGACCGGCGGCGCTCTCGGCCATTGCTTTTACGGCAGCGACGGTGCTTCCGCCACCGAGATCGCGCTGAAAATGAGCTTTCATTACTGGCGCAACAGCGGCAAACCGGACAAGACCAGTTTCATCAGCCTCGCCGGCAGCTACCACGGCGAGACATTGGGCGCGCTGTCGGTCACCGACGTCGCGCTGTTCAAGGACACCTACGCGCCTCTGCTGCGCCACAGCGCCCAGGTGCCCAGTCCCGACTGGCGGTCAGCAGCTCCGGGTGTGTCGCCGCGCGAGCATGCACTCGCCTGCGCCCAGGCGCTTGAACGTCACCTTGAACAGCATCACGCCATGACTGCCGCGCTGATCGTCGAACCGCTGGTGCAGGGCGCGATCGGCATGGCAATGTACGACGCCGAATATCTGCGCCGGGCGCGCACATTGTGCGACCAATACCATGTGCACCTGATCGCCGACGAAATCATGACCGGCTTCGGCCGTACCGGCAGCTTCTTTGCCCACGAGCAGGCCGGGATCCGGCCCGACTTTCTGTGTCTTTCGAAAGGCATCACCGGCGGCTACCTGCCGCTGTCAGCGGTAATGACTACTGACATCGTGTATCAGGCATTTTACGACGAGCAGGTCACGCGCGGTTTCCTGCATTCGCATTCCTACACCGGCAATGCGCTGGCCTGCCGCGCCGCGCTGGCAACGCTAGACATTTTTGAAGAAGACCGCGTCATCGAAACCAATCGTGCCAAAGCACAGCGACTGACCGCCGCCGCGCAAGCGCTGGCAAGGCATCCGCAGGTGCGTGACTTCCGTTCGATCGGCATGATCTGGGCCTTCGAAGTCGCCGGCGCCGACGCTTCGTTCAGCCGGCGGCTGTTCGAAGCGGGACTTAAACGCGAAGTGCTGCTGCGACCGATCGGAAATACCGTCTATTTCATGCCGCCCTACGTCATCAGCGACGAAGAAATGCGTCTGCTCGCCGCGCGCACCCTCGACGCACTGGAACACACCGTTTGAAACAGACTTTCCTCAGCGCCGCCGGCACGCTGGGCCGCAGGATCGTCGACGGCGCCCGCGGTGTGCGCATCTTCGGCATCCCCGTCCCGATACGCGCCGATCTTTACACCATCAACGGCCTGTCAGCGCCCGCCGAACAGAAAGCGTTGCTGGCGTGGATGAGTCACTTCAGGAAACCGCCGGCGCGCACCTCCATTGTCCACGATAAAGGATCAGTTTCAGCGGTCTTTGCTGACGCCATCCGCGATCGCCTCGGCTGGAAAGGCGTCGAAATACCGACATTACGCAGAAGCGTTATCCTCTGAATCCGACCATGCGCATGCCCTCTCTCCTTTCCCTTTTCGCCGCTCTTCTGACCCTGTTGCCCGCCATCGTTGCAGCGCAGAGCTCATTGCCGGGACCGGTGGCGCGCGCGCTGGCTCAAGGCGGTATCCCCGAATCCGCGGTCGGAGTCTATGTCCATGAAATCGGCGCGGCGCGTCCGGTGGTCGCGGTCGGCGCCGACCGTTCGCTGAATCCGGCGTCGAGCATGAAAATCGTCACCACCTATGCCGCGCTGGATCTGCTGGGCCCCGCCTACGTTTGGAAAACCGAACTGCGCAGCGACGGCGACCTCGCGAAGGATGTGCTCAACGGCAACCTCTACTTCAAGGGGTCGGGCGATCCGAAAATTACGCTGGAGGATCTTTGGCTAATGCTGCGCCGGCTGCGCGAGCAAGGCGTGCGTGAAATCCGCGGCAATCTCATACTAGACGGCAGTCTGTTCGCCGAAGAGCCGCACGACCCCGCGCGCTTCGACGACAAGCCGACACAGCCCTACAACACCGGCCCCAGCGCCTACCTGCTCAATTTCAAGGCCGTCTACCTGCGGTTCATCCCGGATGCGGCATCGCGTACGGTGCGCATCGTCGTCGAGCCACCGCTGCCGCAGATCGAAATCGTCAACCGGCTGCGGCTGACCGATAGCGCCTGCGGCGAATGGCACAGCCGTATGCGCCCTGAAACGCAGGGCAACGCCGACGCCGCGCGCCTCACTTTCAGCGGCAGCTACGCACGGTCCTGCGGAGAACAGGGCTACAGTACCAGCGTGCTCAGTCATCGCACCTACGCCGGCGCCATTTTCACGCGACTGTGGCAGGAACTCGGCGGCACGCTCACCGGCGAAGTGCGCGAGGGCATCGTGCCGGTCGAGTCGCGGCTGCTGGTCAGCTTGCCGTCGGGATCACTCTCCGAAGTCGTTCGCGACATCAACAAATACTCCAACAACTTAATGGCAAGGCAACTGTTCCTGACACTGGGCGCCAACGGCGCGCCCGCCACCACCGCGAGCGCGGACGCAGCGATACGTGGCTGGCTGGTCGAGAAAAATTTTGCCATGCCCGAGCTGGTCATGGAAAACGGCTCTGGGCTATCGCGCAGCGAACGCATCAGCGCGCGCCACCTAGGAGAACTGCTGCTCGATGCCTACGCCAGTTCGGTCATGCCCGAACTGATGGCGTCACTGCCGGTCGCGTCGGTTGACGGGACCATGCGCCGCCGCTTGAAGAATTCACAGATCGCCGGCCAGGCCCACATCAAGACTGGATCACTCTCTGGCGTACGCTCGATTGCCGGTTACGTGCTCGACGCCCAAGGCAACCGCGTCGCCGTGGTCTTTATGGTCAATCACGCCAAGGCCTATAACGCCCTGCCGGCGATGGATGCGCTGCTCAGCTGGGTACACAACCGCGACAGCGCGGGATGCTGCACACGACAGGAGCGGAGAAGAGGAAAAAAATAGGGCTGCAATCTGCCGCTTCACGACCTCAGAACACACGCAATCTGCCTGCGCAACTGAGGCAGTAATTCTTTTTCAAACCACGGATTGCGCTTAAGCCAGATTTTGTTGCACGGACTCGGATGCGGCAACGGGATGATTTCTGGCCAGTACCGGCGCCATTCCTGAACGGCCTCGGTGACATTGATTGCTTCTTCACCCAGATGCTAGGTCTGCGCGTAACCGTTGATTACCAGCTTCAGTTGCAGTCGAGACAACGCATTCAGCAGTGGTTTACGCAAGGCCAGCGCGCATTTCGGTCGCGGCTGCAGACCCCCGACCTCCCGGTTTCCGGATAACAGAACCCCATCAGCAATATCGCGACCTTGGTGGCATCGTAGAAATCATAGCGGGACACACCCATCCAGGCACGCAAACGGTCACCGCTGGCATTATCGAACTGCACACCCGACTCGTGCACCCTGCGTCCCGGAGCCAGTCCTGCGATCAGGATGCGTGCATTGCGACAGAACTGTAAAACAGGTCGTGCGCCATGTAGCAAATAATTCACGCAAAGCGTGCAGACGCGCACCCGACGCAGCAGGGATACTGACGTCGTTGCCGATGGTTGAGTGCCGGTTTTCCGCTTCATGCCTGATGGTCGGGCAAAACCGTCCCGACTTACGGCATTGCCACGTAAACCGGCCGCGGGCTAAGACACGCGCCGCACGACCGCAAGTCCGTGTCTGTTCATCCACAGACGTGAGAGTAATTGCACAATTCCTGCAGTCACCAGCGCCAACAGAAAAGCCATGCCGATTTCGACTTTTGTCAGCATCCAGGCCAGCACAGCGCAAAAGGTGCTGAAAGAATAAAAACCGAGCACCATCCCCCGCAGCAATTGCACCGCGGTCGCGGCTCCGGCGCTGCGGTGCGTGAACAGCACCAGCACTGTGCCCATTACGGGAAACATCGCGAGGATACCACTCAATGTGGGCCCGAGCTGCGCAGCGAAATAAGTTACTGCCAGCACCAGCAGTGCGCCTAGGGCCATGCGCAGCAGAATGTCCCGCGGCGGTTTCACCGAGGCTACCTCGGCAGCAGCCAAGCGGGGATAGAGGCGCGGTGCAAGCCACAACCCGAGCAGTACACCCGCAACGGCAGACGGCAGCCGGGCATCCCACCATTCCAACAATACGACGGACAATGCATAGCCGGTGTAGGCCAGTGGCAGACTCAGCGTCCAGGGAAAGCGAGTCGCTGCCCAGGAATAACTCAGTCCGAAGGCGAGCATGCCGAAAACAGCGGATAGCGTGCCGACAGCCGCCAGAGCGGCAAAAGCTGCGCCCTGTTCCAAGGCGATGAACCAGAGGATGGGGCCCGCGACGATCGGGAACGCGGACAGCCAGCCCGCCACTGCCGGGCCCCAGCGCTGGCCCGCGAGTGTCACGCCTGCAATCAGCGCAGGCACGAGCACCAGCTTCAGTAGCAGAACGGTATTCAACGGGGGGCGGTTACGGGGCTATAAACCCAGTGTTGCCCAGATTGCGTCAACGCTTTTCTTCACATCATCGCTCATCGCAATCGGCGTGCCCCACTGGCGACCGGTTTCCGCCGGCCACTTGTTGGTGGCGTCGATGCCCATCTTTGAGCCGAGCCCGGCGACTGGGCTGGCGAAATCGAGGTAATCGATCGGCGTGGCGTCGGCAATCAGCGTGTCGCGCTTGGGATCAACGCGGGTGGTCAGTGCCCAGATCACCTCCTTCCATTCGCGCACGTTGACGTCGTCGTCAGTGACGATGATGAACTTGGTGTACATGAACTGCCGGAGGAAGCTCCAGATGCCGAACATCACGCGCTTGGCATGACCCGGGTACTGTTTCTTAATACTGACGCAGGCAATGCGATAGGAGCAGCCTTCGGGCGGCAGGTGGAAATCGGTGATTTCCGGAAACTGCTTCATCAGCAGCGGCACGAATACTTCGTTGAGCGCCTCGCCGAGTATCGCCGGCTCGTCCGGTGGCTTGCCGGTATATGTGGAGTGGTAGATCGGGTCGCGGCGCATGGTGATGCGCTCAACCGTGAACACCGGGAAACGGTCCTGTTCGTTGTAATAGCCGGTGTGGTCGCCGAAGGGGCCTTCGAGCGCAGTCTCGCCGGGATGGATGAAACCCTCGAGCACGATTTCGGCGTGCGCCGGCACTTTCAGGTCATGCGTTAGGCATTGCGCGATTTCGGTTTTTTCGCCCCGCAAAAGACCAGCGAACTGGTACTCAGACAATGAGTCCGGCACCGGCGTCACCGCGCCGAGTATGGTTGCAGGATCGGTGCCCAGCGCCACCGCCACCGGAAACGGCACTTGCGGATGGGCAAGGCAGTGGTCGCGATAATCGAGCGCACCGCCGCGATGCGCAAGCCAGCGTATGATCAGCTTGTTTCGGCCGATGACCTGCTGACGGTAGATGCCGAGGTTCTGCCGCGTCTTGTTTGGACCCCGCGTCACCGTCAGCCCCCAAGTGATCAGCGGACCGGCGTCTCCGGGCCAGCAGGTCTGCACCGGCAAACGCGCGAGATCAACGTCATTGCCTTCCCAGATTATTTCGCGGCACGGCGGATCGCGTACTTCTCGCGGCGCCATGTTCATCACCTGGCGCAGCAGCGGCAGCTTGTCCCAAGCGTCCTTGATCCCCTTCGGCGGCTCAGGTTCCTTTAGTTGCGCCAGCAGTTGCCCCAGTTCGCGCAGCGCCGCCACAGAATCGCGGCCCATCCCCAATGCCACGCGCCGCGGCGTACCAAACAGGTTGCAGAGCACGGGCACTAAATACCCTTTCGGTTTTTCGAACAGCAGCGCCGGACCGCCTTTCTTCAGCACGCGGTCGCAAAGCTCGGTCATCTCCAGTCGCGGATCAACCTCGACGGTAATGCGCTTCAGTTCGCCACAGCGTTCGAGTCCAGCGATGAAATCGCGTAGGTCGCGGTAATTCATACCAGAACCTGCGGACCCAGCCACCAGTCGAACGCAATGCCGGCAAAAATCACGAGTCCGACCCAGTTGTTGTTAAGGAACGCTCTGAAGCAACCTGCGCGCGTACGGGTGCGGATCATCCAGTACTGCCAGAGGACCAGCAGCGAAGCCGCGGTCAGCCCGGCGTAGTAGTAACCGCCGCGCAGTTGCTGCCAGCCTAACCAGGTCATCAAACCGAGAAACAGCGCGTGGAAAAACATCACGCCCAGCACATCACTACGGCCAAAGAGTATGGCCGAAGATTTGACGCCGATCTTGAGATCATCGTCACGGTCAACCATTGCGTATTCGGTGTCGTAGGCGATTGCCCACAGCATGGTGGCGAGAACAAGCACCCACGCTGCGTTGGGCACGTTTTTCCATATCGCCGCGTAAGCCATCGGGATGCCGAAACCGAAAGCAACTCCCAGCCACGCCTGCGGCAGCGGAAACACCCGCTTCACGAACGGATAGATTATCGCCAGCGCGGCAGCGACGAAGGCGAGCTTGATGGTCAGCGGGTTGAGGAGCAGCACCAGCCCAAACGCCAGCAGCATCAGCACCGCGGCCAGCACAAGTGCCTCGACGGGACGGACCACGCCGGCGGCAATCGGGCGATCCTTGGTACGCTCGACATAGGGATCAAAGTTGCGGTCGGCGTAATCGTTGATCACGCAGCCCGCGGAACGCATCAGCACGGTGCCAGTCAGGAAAATCAGCAGCACATTGGGCGGCGGAATGCCACCGGCGGCGAACCACATGCCCCACAGCGTCGGCCATAGCAGCAGCAGGATGGCGATGGGTTTGTCGAGCCGCATCAGCTTCTCGTAGGCATCCAGTCTGTCTTTGAACGTCAGCGCGGTCATTTAAGTTTGTGCATCGCGGGCAGGAATACTTCGCTGACGAGTATAGGCGATTTGCCGACGGTAAAAATGGAGCGTCGTGCCCACAGCGTTTGCCGCGACTGTTTCAGCCTTACCATGGCGCGGAGATACAGTTCATGCCTGCGCGGTAGTTTTTTCTGGTGCAGCGGGAAGCGCGCAACGCGCGGATCGGCAAACAGCGCTGCTCCCAGCGGGCGTGAGCCGAGTCCGGTAATACGGCGCCAGGCGCCGCGCAGCGCGTTGCGTTCCAGAACCGTATGCGCAAATACCAACGGCGTTGCGCCCTTCATCAGTAGCACTTCGCGTACTAGCACCCGTGCCGCGTTGTTATTGAACAAAAATTTTTCGTCGCGGTTGGCTCGGCGCAGACCCTGGAACAGCACCCGCACCTTGATCGATCCGGCATGACGCTCCAGCCGTGCGGTCAACGAGCCGCGGTCGGTCAACCAGCGACGCAGCGCACCTGCGGCAACAGGCGCGAGGCACCAGGAAAAATCTCGGAAAAGGGATTTCACAATGTACGGCTCAACGAATGCGGAATTATCACATCAACGATGACGGCAACGCTCTCAGACCTTGAGCAATTCGCTGCGCCCGCCTAGCCAGCGCCGCAGATGCGCTCGCGCCGAGCCCGGATTTTCCTGCAGTAATGCTACGGCCGCATCACGCGCGGCGTCGAGCAGATCAAGATCCATGGCCAAATCAGCAAAG
The DNA here is from genome assembly GCA_038106575.1 of Burkholderiales bacterium. Classification (GTDB taxonomy): domain Bacteria; phylum Pseudomonadota; class Gammaproteobacteria; order Burkholderiales; family SG8-41. The sequence goes on along the minus strand of JAYOED010000044.1, from coordinate 4,562 downwards.
CGTAGCATCGGCACGCCGCTCTGCCGTGCACCCAGCAGTTCGCCGGGGCCGCGCAAATCCAGATCTCGCCTCGCTATCTCGAAACCGTCGGTGTTTTCGAAAATGACTTTTAGCCGCTCTCGCGCAGTCTGCGTCAGCGGATTCTGGTAAAGCAGCACGCACACGCTTTCGGCGGCACCGCGCCCGACCCGTCCGCGCAGCTGGTGCATCTGCGACAGGCCCATGCGCTCGGCATGCTCGATCACCATCAGCGAGCCGTTGGGCACGTCGACGCCGACCTCGATAACGGTGGTTGCCACCAGCAACTGGATTTCACCGCACTGGAACGCGTCCATCACCTGCATCTTCTCCGGGGACTTGAGGCGACCGTGCACCAGACCGACTTTCAGTTCGGGAAACGTCAGCTGCAAATGGGCATGGGTATCAATCGCGGTCTGGAGCTGGAGTTTTTCCGATTCTTCAATGAGAGGACACACCCAGTAGGCCTGGCGCCCAGCCATGCAGGCGTCGCGCACGCGCTGGATCACTTCATCGCGCCGCTCTTCCGCCACCAGCCGCGTCGCGACCGGCGTGCGGCCCGGCGGCATCTCATTGATCACCGACACGTCGAGGTCGGCGTAGTAGCTCATCGCCAGCGTGCGCGGTATCGGCGTTGCGCTCATCATCAGTTGATGGGGCTGCACACCCCTGTTCGCGCTCGTGCCCTTGCTGCGCAGCGCCAGGCGCTGGTGCACGCCGAAGCGATGCTGCTCGTCGATGATCGCAAGACCAAGCTTGCTGAATTCGACTTCGTCCTCAAACAGCGCATGAGTTCCGACGGCAATCGCAGCTCGACCCTGCTTGATGTCGTCAAGCCATTTTTTTTTATCACTTTTCCTGGTTCCTCCGGAGATCCACGCAACACCGATATCGAGCGGACTGAGCCATTCCAAAAACTTGCGGTAATGCTGCTCGGCGAGAATCTCGGTCGGCGCCATCACTGCCGCCTGATAACCGTTCTCCACGCACTGTAAGGCCGCTAGCGCCGCAACAATGGTCTTGCCGCTGCCGACATCGCCCTGCAGCAGACGCTGCATCGGATGCGACTGCGCGAGGTCTTCGCGGATCTGCGCCAGCACTGCGTTCTGTGCGCGGGTCAGCCTGAACGGCAGCTGCGACATCAGTTTATTGACCAGCGTGCCGCGCACTGTCAGCGCCGGCGCGCCGGCTGCGCGGCGGCGGCGATAGTGCGCGCGCATTGACAATTGCTGCGCTAGCAGTTCGTCAAACTTCATGCGCCGCCATGCCGGATGGGTGCGCCCCTGAAGCATGGGCTGCGCAATGTCCGGTGGGGGATTGTGCAGCAGCTTCACCGCTTCGCCAAAAACCGGCAGACCCAGGGATTCCAGCAATTCTGTCGGCAAGGTTTCTTCAAGGGTCTCTTCGCCTAGCGAACGCACGATCAATCTGCGCAGCGCGTCCTGACCGACGCCGGCCGTTGTCGAATAGATGGGCGTCAGCGCGCGAGACACCGGTGTGTCGGCATTGACGATGCGATAGCGTGGATGAACCATCTCAGCGCCGAGCCCGCCCAAGCGCACACTGCTGAACGCGCGGACCATGGCGCCGGGTGCCAGCTGCTTAAGCTGACTGGTGTAGAAATTAAGAAAACGCAGCGTCAAGGTGCCGCTGTCGTCCTGGATGCGGCACACCAGCTGGCGTTTCGGCCGGTACTTGATGTCGCAGTCGATTACCGTGCCCTGCACCAGCACTTCCGGACCCGGCAGCGCGTCGCTAATCGGGCACAGCCGCGTTTCATCGTCGTAACGAAGCGGCAAATGCAGCACAAGATCGAAGCGGCGGTGGATACCCAGCGTGCCGAGCTTTTCGGCAATCGCACTGCTGACGCCAAGCAGTGAAGGTTTGGTTTCGCCGCGCATCCGGCGCCCTGTCACCGCAAATGCATAATCGCGTCGATTTCCACCAGCGAGTCGCGCGGCAGACTGGCCACTCCGACCGCGGCACGCGCGGGATAGGGTTGGTGAAAATAGGTGGCCATGATTTCGTTGACCTTGGCGAAATGACCTAAGTCGGTCAGGTAGACCTGTACTTTGACGAAATCGTCCATTGTGCCGCCGGCGGCAGCGGCAACCGCATGCAGGTTCTTGAATACGCGATGGATCTGGGAATCGATACCCTCAACCATCTGCATCGTCGCCGGATCCAGTCCGATCTGCCCGGCAAGATAGACGGTGTCGCCGCAACGCACGGCCTGGGAGTAGGTGCCGATGGCTTGCGGCGCATCAGCGGTCTGGATAGCGGTTTTGCTCATGACGGACTCCGATGTAGGTGTGTTGCGTAATGATGCCGTCCGTCCCGGAGGAAAACAATGCAGGTCCGGCGCGCGCCCAAGTCCGTCGGCAACAATAGCCGCTTCGGACAGGCCCATTGCAGATCTGCCGCAGGATTCCGGCACCAGCGCACCCAGCCACCCCAGATCAGCGCGCTGTCGCAACTTCTGCAGATCAAACTCCGCGTGCGTCGCCGCCAGTGAACGTACACGCATTAAATCGGCGACGCGTTTCACGAAATCTGCGACGCTTTGTGTCAGCAAAACGGCGTGGCTGATATCCGTCACGGAAGTCTGTCAGGGGAATAGGTCCAGGCTGAGCCACCAGGCGATGGAGGCGATAAACGCCGAGCAGGGAATGGTGAGTATCCACGCCATTACGATGTTGCCGGCAACGCCCCAGCGTACCGCAGAAACCGACTGCGTAGAGCCGACGCCTACAATGGAGCCGGTGATGGTATGCGTGGTCGATACCGGAATGCCAAGGGTAGTGGCAAGAAAAAGCGTAATCGCGCCGCCGGTTTCTGCGCAGAATCCGCCGACCGGGCGCAGCTTGGTGATTTTCTGTCCCATGGTCTTGACGATGCGCCAGCCTCCGAACAATGTACCCAGCGCGATCGTTACGTAACAGGAAATGATCACCCACAATGGAATCGGATCTTTCGGCCCCGTAAGCCCCGCGGCAATCAGCAGCATCAGGATGATGCCTATGGTTTTCTGCGCATCGTTGCCGCCGTGACCAAGGCTGTACATCGCCGCGGATAACAGCTGCAGGCGCCGGAACCAGCGATCCACACGGGATGGTGTTCCGCGCCTGCAG
>JAYOED010000044.1:0-1403 GCA_038106575.1 Burkholderiales bacterium | reverse complement strand
ATCCACGACACAGCGACCATCAGCAATGCGGCCAGCAGAAAACCCAGCATCGGCGACAGCACAATGAAAATCAGGGTCTTGTAAATGCCGGAACTCTGCAGCGCCCAGAAGCCGCTCTTGGCCACGGCCGCACCGATCAGCCCGCCGATCAGCGCATGTGACGAACTCGACGGCAGTCCGTAATACCAGGTGATGATGTTCCATACGATGGCGCCAACCAGTGCACCAAATACGACGTGGTGATCAACCACTGAAGCATCGATGATGCCCTGCCCCACGGTGGTCGCGACTTTCAGTTTGAACACAAACAGCGCGACAAAATTGAAAAATGCAGCCCAGGCCACTGCCTGATATGGCTTCAGCACCCGGGTCGATACCACCGTCGCGATGGAATTGGCGGCATCGTGGAAACCATTCATGAAGTCGAACGCGAGCGCGACCACCACGAGAAACACGACGACGCTGAGGCTGATGCTGACGTGATCCATTGCGGCGCGGCCTAGGCGTGTTCCAGTACGATGCCTTCGATGATGTTCGCGACATCCTCGCAGCGATCGGTAATTTCCTCGAGCAGCAGATAGACAGCGCGCAGCTTGAATACCTGCTTCAAATCAGTCTCATCGCGGAACAGCCGCGACATCGCCGAACGCAACACGCGGTCTCCGTCAGATTCGAGACGGTCGATTTCCTCGCAGGTTTTCATGATGGCCTGCGGCTCGCTCAGATTTGCCAGCAGGCCCACGGCAGACCTTACCCGCTCGCACGACATCTGGCAGATTCTTGCCAGCTGTTCCGCTTCGGGAGTGACCTTGTGTATGTCGTAGAGTGCCAAGGATTCAGCCACGTCCTGGATCAAGTCGAGGATGTCATCCATGCGGGTAATTAGCTGGTGGATCTGGTCGCGGTCGATCGGCGTGATAAATGTGCTGTGTAGCACAGCAATGGTTTCGTGAGTGACCTTGTCAGCAGCCTGCTCTGCCTCATCGATGCGCCGGGTGTGTATTTCCGCGTTGCTGAGGTTGGTCATAAGACCGACCAGTTCCTGGCTGCCCTCGACAATGTGCTCAGCGTGGGCGTTGAAGAAATCGAAGAAGCTTCCTTCGTGGGGCATCAATCTGGAAAAAAAAGTGGGCATGTCGATGTCGCTCAAGTGAAGTTCGTTGGAAACCGGGACTGTTGTTTTGCCGGGGCCGCAGTCTTTGCCCTCATATTTATGGCCAGAGCTTACCTAATTGCGCGTTGCTCGGCCATGCCCACAAACAATGCTTAGCGGAATAAGCGGTTTATGCCCGCGAATCGGTGAGGGAAACAGATCGACAAATGAAAAAAAACCGCCCGCAGGCGGTTTTCGTTGATCTTGGTGGAGTGGAGGAGGATCGAACTCCCGACCTTCGCATTGCGAA
>JAYOED010000126.1:805-2687 GCA_038106575.1 Burkholderiales bacterium | reverse complement strand
AGGGTAATGAAAGGCTATAACTGATGGGCCAGATCAATGTTCTCGGGTCGTTCCTCGCAGGCAGGCAGGCCCGCAGGGACCAGGATATAGCGGATCAGACGAACGCGATGCAGTCCTATCTTCGCACGCAAGGCCCGGCGCTTATGCGCGGCGATCCGAACGCCATTGAAGGTCTGGTGGGCTATGACCCCATGTTGGCAATGGGCCTGAAGGACAGGTTTGAAGCCAAGCGGGCGGCGTCTGCGTCTGCCGCCAGTGCCGCGGAATCTGCGGAGTTGAAAAGCGTGGCAGAGGCTGCAAGGGCCGCATATGAGCGAGGGCCGGACGCGTTTGAGGGGCTTGTCGACCCATATCGTGAACAATTGCAGGCTCAGGGCGTCGATGTAACCTATGATACATTCCCGATGCTTTACGCCAAGGTAACCGGCAATCAGATAGAGCCTCTGAGGATTGATTCCGAAAGTGAAAGCAAACTTCGCAAGGAATGGATGTCCATTCCGGCGAACAAGGAATTTGACCTTCAGGTTTCCGCGAAGAGCCGCATTGACGCATCTGCCGAAGACCCGTCTGCTGCGGGCGATCTGGCGTTGATATTCAACTACATGAAACTTCTCGACCCCGGATCAACTGTCCGCGAGGGCGAATTTGCGACGGCGCAAAATGCGGCGGGCGTGGAAGGCCGGATCGTATCGCTTTACAACAAGATCCTGAGTGGTGAGCGCCTCAACGAAGCGCAGCGCGCTGACTTTGTGGATCGTTCTGACCGCTTGTTCAATTCGGCGTATGAAAAACACAAAGCCTTGCGCTCACAGTTCGAGGGAATTGCGAAGGCATACGGTTTTGACACCAATAGGGCGATCCCGTTGCTGTGGGACGACAAGTCGTCTGCGGCGGGCACTCCGCCACCTGAAATGGAAAACCCGTATCTCAACCTGACGGAAGAAGAATTTAGTCAGCTTGACCTCAATACCATGACCGCGGAACAACTAGAAATGCTGTTAAAGGCAATACCTCAATGGTCATGGTATCAAGATCAAGCTGACTAAATTCCTCTTCCGTATTAGCAAGCAACTAAAAGGCCGAAAAATGACGCCAGAACAGATAAAGCGCCTCTTGCTGCTTAAACAGGAGCAGGTGAAGTTAAAGACGCAGCCAGCGCCGGAAAGCCCTGCTCAACCCAAGCAAAGCGTTGACAGGGTTATCGCAACGACGCCAGAAGGCGGTCGGGTGATTGAAAGGGCAGATGGAACCCGCGCATTCACCAGCCCAGCCTATTCCACAATAAACCCGGAGCAGATTGCTCGGATATTGGAGGGTGCCAAGCCTTCTGAGGAAAGCCGTAAATCGTTCTACGAGGGCGCAATATCGGAACACCCGGTAGCCGCTGGGGGAAAAACCACAGGCGGCGGCACGACCGGCGGCTTGAGCCCGTCCATTATGGAAAACATATGGGGGCGCGGCGCTGCTGACACGCCCGGAGAAAAGATTGGTGTTGCGATCAATGAAATGGGGCGTTCCTTTTTTCCCGGCGTGGCGCGCGGGGCCGCTGAATTGGCGGGGCTTCCTGGCACGTTGCAAGACGTATACGGCGCGGGGGCCGAGGCTCTGGGCGGTTATCTTGGAATGTCGCCGGAATTAGCAAGGGCGTTGGCTATGGGTGTGACCGCCATTCCTATGACGTCCGGGGAGGAAGCGCGCGCCGTGCTGTCTGATTTTACGGGCGGCGCATCGGAATACAGAAGCGAAACCCCTGCTGGGAAAATCGCCGGGACGGTTGGCGAATTTATCCCCGGCGCTCTTGCATTTGGCGCCACGTCGCCGAAAGCGCTTTTAAAGTATGCCGTCGCGCCGGGCGTAGCGAGCGAAACCGCCGGAATGGCGA
>JAYOED010000126.1:0-795 GCA_038106575.1 Burkholderiales bacterium | reverse complement strand
ATGCGCGCGCTGCGGCTGGTATTGCAGCGCCGTTCACACTGGGGGCTATCGAAAAGGCTGCATTGCGCGCCGTAACGCCGAACCCGATCACTGATCCCGAAAAACTTAACGCCATTGCCAAGCTGAAATCCGAGGGCGTTAGCCTGACGGCTGGACAACAGACTGGAAACGAGGCGCTCAAGTATCAGGAGGCGGCGACAAAAATGGGTCGTGAGGCATTCGGCAAGCAACTTGACGAATTCACGGCGGCTGCCCTGAAGCGCATCAAATCACCCTTCAAGCGGGCCACGCCCTCGGCAATGCGGGAGGCATACAATCGCATCGGCGGCATGTTCGATGACTTCGCGAGCAACAACACTGTTTTGGCGGACAAGACGCTTGCCGACGATGTTGCGGCTGTCCTTGACGACTACGTTCAGGACGTATCTAAGGCGGCTGAAGTGCCGCGCCTTCGCAATATCGGCGTGGAAGTCGCCAAGTTGAACGCGACTGGCGGGGCGATCAAGGGGGCTGATTACACAAAGTGGGCATCGGCTCTTGGGAAGTTGACCAAAAGCGCAGACGCAGCGACGAGGACGGCGGCAATCGGCCTTCGCGAAGCGCTGGATGACGCCTTGGAACGTGCGCTCACTGCGGTAGGGAAAACTGACGACATAGCCCGCCTGAAAGAAGCCCGCCAGATGTACCGCGACTTCCTGATTATCGAGGGCGCAATCGTGCGGGCCGGGGAAAAGGCCGCTGATGGCATCATAACCCCGCAAAACCTCCGCACGACGGCAACGTCTGTTGACGGAA
>JAYOED010000043.1:15132-19276 GCA_038106575.1 Burkholderiales bacterium | reverse complement strand
GGAACGAGGTGCTGGCCGTCGGCGGCAGTCGCCCGGCACTTGAGTCCTTTGTCGCGTTCCGCGGCAGGGCGCCAAAAATGGATGCACTGCTACGCCATAACGGCATGATCCCACAGAACAGCTAGGCATTTGCTTTCGTTCCATCACGGGCGCTGTATCATTCCGATTACACGTAATCCCGTGTCTGGTCATTTTTTTGAGGATGCCGACATTATCAAAACAACTGCTCTGTTCATTATCCTAATGGCCTGTAATCTGGCGCAGGCCGCGCAACATTACCGCTGGTTCGACGACAAAGGCAGGGTGGAATGGCACGCTACGCCGCCACCGTCCGGCGCAAAAAAAGTCAAGCGCCACGACGTCCAGGGCAGCTTCATAGAAACCTCCAGCGCCCCTTACAGCGTCCAGCAGGCAACACGGAATTTCCTGCTAACGCTCTATATTTTGGACTGCGGCGAGACCTGCATCAAGGCGCGTAGCCACCTGACACGCCGTGGCATCCCGTTTACAGTAAAAAATCCGCAGGATGACGTAGAGGCCTACAAAAAACTCACCAACTTCAGCATCGAGGCGCCCATGCTCCTCATCGGGCAGGAGCAACTGAAGGGTTATGAGCAAGACAGCTGGAATACAGCCCTTTATTCCGCAGGCTATTCACGCATTGTCGCCGTCGCCCGTCCTGCTCCATCTGCGCCTGCCCAAAAGCCGAACGCGAAGCCGGTGCCGACGCCACCCGAGGCGAAATTAGCCAATACGCCTGCGGGATCTCCTGCTTCACAAACTCGATGAGGCTAGCGACCTGGAACGTCAATTCGCTGAAAGTCAGGCTGCCGCAGGTTCTTGATTGGCTGGCCAGTCAAACACCAGATGCTCTGTGCCTGCAGGAAACCAAGCTTGAGGATTCGAAATTTCCGGAGCAGGAAATTCGCGACGCCGGTTACTACGCAGCGTTCAGCGGCCAGAAAACCTATAACGGCGTCGCCATTCTGACCCGCAGGCCGGTTACGAATATTCATTTCGGCATCCCCGGTCTTGAAGACCCGCAAAAACGGGTGATCACGGCCACACTGGATGATGTGCGTCTGGTCTGCGTCTACGTGCCAAATGGTGAGGCCGTGGATTCGGACAAATATCGCTACAAGCTTACCTGGCTCGATGCACTCACTTCATACCTGCAGGCCGAACTGCGGCAACATCCGGCGGTTGCTGTTCTGGGTGATTACAACATCGCCCCGGAGGATCGCGACGTACATGACCCAGCTGCCTGGAAGGACAAGGTGCTCTGCAGCGCGCCGGAGCGGGCTGTATTTACCCGGCTGGCAGATCTCGGCCTGAGAGACGTATTCCGCCTGTTCGATCAACCCGAGCGCTCTTTTTCCTGGTGGGATTACCGCATGAATGCGTTTCGAAGAAAAATGGGATTACGTATCGATCACATTCTCGCTTCCGACAGCTTTGCGAAAAATTGCACTGTATGTGCAATCGACAGCAAGCCCAGATGCAATGAACGGCCCTCAGACCACGCACCTGTTTTTGCAGACTTCAGCTGACCCTGGACACGAGTCAGGTGTTTTTAGGCACGCAGGGAAATTACTACGCGTCGTCGTCGCGCTCAGGCTCTATCTTGAGTTCCTGGATTTTCCTTGTCAGGGTATTGCGCCCCAACCCAAGCAACTGTGCGGCCTCGATGCGCCGTCCACCGGTCTGCGCCAGCGCCTTAAGGATCAATGTTTTTTCAAATTGCTTGATCAGCCCTTCCATGATGCCGGTTTCACCCCGGTGCAATCGCAATTCGGCTTCGCGCCCGAGGGCGGCAACCCAGCCATCCGTTCCCGTAACCGCCGATTCGGCACGAATCTCGGATGGCAAATCCTTGACTTCGATCATGGCTGCAGGCGCCATAAGGGTCAGCCAGTGGCACAGATTCTCCAGCTGGCGGACATTCCCGGGAAAATCCTGAGTCGAAAAGTAATTCAGTGTGGCGTCCGAAAAACGCTTGGGTTCCACACCAAGTTCACGTGCGCTTTTCTGCAAAAAAAACCGCACCAGCAACGGAATATCCTCCCGTCGTTCACGCAATGACGGCAGGCGCAGGCGGATTACATTCAGCCGGTGGAACAGATCTTCTCGAAACAGCCCCTGCTTGACTCGGGCCTCAAGGTCCTGGTGTGTGGCGGCGATGACGCGTACGTCGGCCTTGATCGGCTGATGGCCGCCAACCCGGTAAAAATTGCCGTCAGACAACACGCGCAGTAAACGCGTCTGTAATTCCTGCGGCATATCGCCGATTTCGTCAAGAAACAGCGTGCCGCCTTCCGCCTGCTCAAAGCGTCCGCGGCGCATGCTCTGGGCACCAGTGAATGAACCACGCTCATGACCAAACAACTCCGATTCCAGCAATTCCCTCGGAATAGCCGCCGTGTTGATGGCGATAAAAGGACGTCCGGCCCTCGGGCTGTGGCGGTGTAGCGCGCTTGCCACCAGCTCCTTGCCCGTGCCGGATTCTCCGGTGATCAGCACTGTGGCAAGCGATTGGGACAAGCGACCAATCGCCCGGAAAACCTCATGCATTGCAGGTGCCTGGCCCAGTATCTCAGGCACTGCTTCATTGACTTCACCAACAGAATCCTGGCGCACGCTTTCGTCCATGGCGCGGCGGATCAATTCGACGGCATGGTCTACATCAAACGGTTTGGGCAGATATTCATAGGCGCCGCCCTGAAAGGCGGTAACCGCGCTTTCCAGATCGGAATAGGCAGTCATGATTATCACCGGCATCGACGGATGCCGCGCCTTGGCCTGCTGCAGCAGCTCCAGCCCCGACTCACCCGGCATCCGGATATCGCTGACAACCACCTGCGGCGTCTCATCAGCCAATGCCGCCAGAGCCTCGCGGGCAGAAGCAAACGCCTTGTACGCAATGTTTTCCCTAGTCAGCGCTTTTTCGAAGACCCAGCGTATTGAGCGGTCATCATCAATGATCCAGACGGGCTTCATATAGTCTCGCAATCAAATAAATGGTTCATGCTGCAGGATGCCGATTTTCTACCGAGGGGGGGCAGGCGCCACGTCCTGCACGGGAAAAAGCAGGGTGAAGCTGGTCTTCCCTGGCACGCTGTCAAAAATGATCGCGCCGTGATGCTGGGTGACGAAATTGTGGGCAAGCGTTAGGCCGAGACCGCTGCCCCCTTCCCGCCCGGATATCAGCGGCTGAAAAATGCGGTCGCGCATATCTTCGGGAATACCCGGGCCGTTGTCGATAATCGTAACTTCGACGGCGTGCCGGTAGCGACGGCGCGCCAGTGTGACCTGTCTGGCAATCCGGGTACGCAACCGGATCTCGCCACCCGCCATGCCGGTGCCACGAATGGCTTGGGCGGCATTGCGCACGATATTTAACATCGTCTGTATCAGTTGCTCCCGATCACCGGTAAGCAACGGCAGGCTGGTATCGTAGTCCCTCAGTATGTGAATACCGGAAAACTCTGCCACCATCACGCTGCGCACCCGCTCAAGCGCTTCGTGAATGTTAACCAGTCCCGGCAACGGCAAGCGATGCGGAGTCAGCAGACGGTCCATCAACGCCTGCAGGCGATCCGACTCCTTGATAATGACCTGGGTGTACTCATGCAGACCGGGTTTCTCCAATTCCCTGTCCAGCAATTGGGCGGCACCGCGGATGCCTCCAAGCGGGTTTTTAATTTCATGCGCCAGATTGCGGATCAGTTCCCGGTGCGCCTGGCTTTGCTCCAGCAGTCTCGCTTCTTTTTCCACACGGAGCTGCTGGTCGATCTGACGGAACTCGAGTAGCGTGCCGTCGGTTTCATCCGTGCCAAGATCAAAAGGGCTAACCGTGCAGGACAGATGCAGTCGCGGCTTCTCATTGAACGTTATTTCAACTTCATGCTCCGTGTAACTGCAATTGTTGGCATTTGCATAGCCGATGGCGGCAGCCAGCTCATGGTTTTCACCCAGCAGCTGGCCCAACGTCAGACCGGCTGCCGTGATATATGAAGCTTCAAACAGATTTTCAGCAGCAGGATTCATGTGCAAGACAACTTGTTGTTCGTCCACCATCACCACCGCAGTAGCCAGCAGATCAAGTCCGGCTAGATTCGTGGGGTTCATGGTAAAGAGTTACAAC
>JAYOED010000043.1:0-15122 GCA_038106575.1 Burkholderiales bacterium | reverse complement strand
GGGCAAGACACGGGCCAGACTGAAACCCGGGATGACGCAAAGGAAGCGGTGCCTGTAACGGTGACCGCAAAACAGCCCGATGGGGCTTAGCGCAGGGAGGATAGTTCCTCGTTCAGGTTGCCGACGTTGCTTTCGAGAAGTGCAACCTTTTTCCTGAATGGCTTGAGCCGGTCGGGCACGCGCTGGTAATTGCGCTAGCCGACCAGACGAATGGCTTCCTGCTCTGCCAGATCCCTTCTGGCCGGGATACTCGATACCGAAGGCAAACTCATGAGTTTGCGACCTGCGGCCGCAGCTTCTACCTTGTTGTTGGTGAAACTTTTGTTGCCGCCGGTATCGATGCATTGATAAATCTGGGCCTGCGCCGCGCCGGCAAAGCCGATCAGCACCAAAACAGGTGATAACACACGCATAACTGGGCCCGATTATTGCCGCCAAGAGGCTATCTTTTCCAACGGGGATGGCATCCGCCTGGTTGACGTACGGCATGGAAAAATACGAGCTACGTCTATGTCAATAAAGATAAATTCAAAAACCCGGGGGTCGCTGCCACATCCTTAAAAGCACACGGGTGGGCGTGCGCCCACCCTTTTGCCGGAACGCATGCGATCAGAGGCTGTAATACAGCTGGAACTCAAGGGGGTGCGTGGTCATGCGGAAAGCAGTGACCTCTTCCATTTTCAATGCTATGTATGCATCGATCATGTCGTTGGAAAACACTCCGCCACGGGTCAGGAAATCACGATCCTTGTCCAGATTTTCAAGCGCCTGGTCGAGTGATGCGCACACCGCTGGAACCTTTTTGGCTTCCTCAGGTGGCAAGTCATAAAGATTCTTGTCCACGGCATCACCCGGATGGATCTTGTTTTGAATTCCGTCGAGACCCGCCATCATCATCGCCGTAAATGCCAGGTAGGGATTCGCGGTCGGATCAGGAAAGCGAACTTCAATGCGGCGCGCCTTGGGGTTCGAAACATGGGGAATACGGATCGACGCCGAGCGGTTGCGTGCCGAATAGGCCAGATTAATCGGGGCCTCAAATCCCGGAACCAGTCGCTTGTATGAGTTGGTTCCTGGATTAGTAATCGCATTCAGTGCGCGGGCGTGCTTTTTGATGCCGCCGATGTAGAACAGCGCCAGTTCGGACAAACCGGCATAGCCGTTACCGCTGAACAGATTCTGGCCACCTTTCCACAGAGATTGGTGGCAGTGCATGCCCGATCCGTTGTCGCCAACTACCGGCTTGGGCATGAACGTCGCGGTCTTGCCGTAGGAGTGGGCGACATTGTGAACCGTGTATTTCAGAATCTGGTTCCAGTCGGCACGTTTCACGAGGCTAGCGAACATGGTGCCGATTTCGCATTGTCCCGGCGCAGCCACTTCGTGATGGTGCACCTCGACAGGCACACCCTGCTCTTCAAGGGCCAGACACATCGCGGAACGGATGTCCTGCAGCGAGTCAACCGGAGGTACAGGGAAATATCCACCCTTAATCGGGGGCCGGTGCCCCATGTTGCCGCCTTCCATGTCTTCGCCGGATGACCATGGCGCCTCGGTGGTCCTGATCTTCGCCATGGAACCCGACATGTCAACGCTCCACATGACCGAATCAAAAACGAAGAACTCGGGCTCCGGGCCGAAATAGGCGGTATCTCCAATCCCGGTCGACTTCAGATAGGCTTCGGCGCGCTTGGCGATAGACCTCGGATCGCGATCGTAGCCTTTGCCGTCCGAAGGCTCGATCACATCGCAAGTCAATATCAATGTGGCTTCGTCGGTAAACGGATCCATGCGAGCACTGTCAGGATCCGGCATCAGCAACATGTCTGAAGCCTGTATGCCTTTCCAGCCTGCGATCGACGAGCCGTCAAAGGCATGGCCGTCGGTAAATTTGTCATCTTTGAACACCTTGGACGGGACGGACACATGCTGTTCCTTGCCCCGGGTATCGGTAAAACGCAGGTCAACGAATTTGACTTCGTTGTCTTTCAACATCTTCATGACATCAGCGGCGCTGGCCATCTAATTCTCCTAACGATTGCGATGAAATAAAAAATCTGGAATGTTCCGGACTAGTGATTCAGCAGGATGTGTACCACCGCGGCGAATCATTATGTTATTGTATTTAAATGATATTTTAACCAAGCCCCTCTACGGATTGCACTATTATAGTGCAACACATAATTCCGTGCTTCATTATAGAGCATGAGTCGGCAAAACGTACTCCGTTAGAATCCGGTGCCTGCAATTTTCACAACTTAATCAATACACCCTAATCGACATGACTAATCAAGACTCCACCATTTTAAAAGCAGCACGCACAAGGGCGCGCGAAATGGGGCTGCCATATAGCGGCGCTCTGCTGCCCAAAGAAGCCTTCCAACTGTGGAAATCCACGCCGGATACGCAGCTGGTCGATGTACGCACCCGCGCCGAATGGGACTGGGTTGGACGCATCCCGGGCGCGGTTGAAATCGAACTGCTGAGCTACCCCGGCAACCGGCCCAACGCAGACTTCGTTCAGCAGTTGAAACAGCAGGTCGATCCCAATGCTCATGTGCTGTTCATCTGCCGTAGCGGCGGTCGTTCACACAATGCGGCTATGCTGGCCATGCAGGCGGGTTATTCCGAATGCCACAACGTACTTGAGGGTTTTGAAGGGGACCGCGATTCGCAGGGTCACCGCAACGTAGTGGGTGGATGGCGCGCAGCAGGTCTACCTTGGATGCAGGGCTGACCCGTGTTTCAGGCTGGGGAGCTTTATTCGCCGCGCCAGACCACGCCGTAGAGATCGTGGCGGCGGTCCCGCAGATTGCGCACCGTCCCGTTGTTGCGTGCGGTAATCAGTACATCCGGACGCAAATCGGCAATCGCCACCGTCTCGACGTTTGGCGTGGTATCCGCCGCGATGCCGTCGCGGGCAAACGGAAAATCGCAGGGCGTCAACACGCAGCTCTGCGCGTACTGGATATCCATGTTGCTAACATTCGGCAGATTGCCGACGTTCCCGGACATCACCACGTATAGCTGGTTTTCCACTGCGCGGGCGTGACAGCAATAACGAACCCTTAGATAACTCTGGCGTTCGTCTGTGCTGAACGGCACGAACAAAATCTGTATACCCTGATCCGTTAGATGGCGTACTAGCTCCGGAAACTCGGAGTCGTAGCAGACCAGAACACCGATCGGGCCACAATCGGTTTCAATCGCAGCAACGGTGCTGCCGCCCTCGATGTTCCACCAAGCTACCTCATTCGGTGTCGGATGGATCTTGGGTTGCTCGAAAATGCTGCCATCACGAAGGAAGACATATGAAATGTTCTCCACCCTTCCGCTCGGCACGCGCGTTGGGTGCGATCCGCCGATAATGTTGATGTTATGCCTCAGTGCCAGATCACGCATTGCTTCGCGAAAGCGTGGAGTGTATTCGGTCAAAGTCTCGATCGCTTCAGCTGGTGGCATTTCGCGGTTCTCGATCGACAGCAACTGCAACGAGAATAGCTCGGGAAAAACCACGAAATCTCCATTATAAGTCGCCACTACATCGACGAAATATTCAACGAACTTGATGAATTCATCAAAGGAATGAACACGTCGTAGCATGTACTGCACGGTACCGACGCGCACAGAATCAGCCAACCGTCCTCCGGAATATACAGGCTTGCGGCCCGCGCTCTCCTCTTGCACTTTGGGGTTTCGCCACACCAGATGCACCCCATAGTTCAATGATTGCTGGTCATTGGAGATGTAATCCGCGATCACGCCAATGATCTCGAAGCGGTTTCTCAGCTGAAATGACAATACGGGATCACGCTGGCGCTTTGACTGAATTTCCTGCACGTAGTTTTCGGCAGAACCGAAACGCTTGATCCGACGCGACAGTGTCGGCAGACGGCCAACAAAAACTATCCCCTGAAGCTTGCGTTCTTCGCACAGCTTTTTGCGCTGGTTATATAGTCGTTGCCCGAGGTGATAGCCACGGTATTCTGGATCTACACTGACCTCCATGCCGTACAACCAGTCGCCAGCAGGATCATGGCGCGCCGCATAGCCATTGCCCGTGATTTCCACCCAAGAATGTGGTTTCAACGCGATCTCGCCACGCGTGATGAACGTTGCGCAATAGCCCACCACCTTTTCGTCTACGGTGATGACAAACTGGCCTTCGGGAAAAATGTTGATCTGGCCTGTGATTGCACCGGTGGAATATCCTTTCATTCCTGCGTCGGCATAAACGCGTGCGGTTAGTTCACAAATGCCCTGAACATCAGCCAGCGATGCGTTACGGATGCGCAGAATTGCCTTCGGGTCGGAAAGCGTCATTTTGTTTTGCATTTCTTCCCCTCTCGTCATTGAGGTTCTTTTATACCGATACCGTCTGCAGGTGTAAGTTCCGCGGTCTCGGTTGACACTGAAGCTTGAGAATTACCACCGCACAATGCCTAGGTAAGAACTGCCGAGTACGAAAAAGCCAAAAATTATGCGGTACCAAGCAAAAATTCTGAAGTCATGCGTTGCCACGTAGCGAATGAGCCAGCGGATGCAGATATAGGAAGAGATGAACGCGGTAACCGTACCAATCACAAACAATCTGATGTCGCCCTCCAACAGCAAAGCCCGGTTTTTGAAAAGATCATATGCGCCAGCCGCCATCAACGTTGGAACTGCGAGAAAAAAAGAAAACTCCGTTGCAGTGCGGCGCGACAAGCCAAACAGCATCCCGCCGATAATGGTGGCGCCGGATCGCGATACGCCGGGAATCAGCGCAAAAGCCTGTGCAAACCCAACTTTCAATGCGTCGCGCCAGCTCATGATGTCAACGTTGTCGATACGGCCAGGGCGATTCCCACGGTCAACCCAAAGAATAATGAATCCGCCGACGATCAATGCGATCGCGACCGGCACCGCATGAAACAAATAGGCTTTGATGATACCTGCGAATGCAAGTCCCAGAATCGCCGCAGGCATGAAAGCCGCTACCAGATTCAGCGCGAACCGCTGGGCGGGTTCATCAACAAACATTCCGCGAAGGGTGCCGATGAAGCGCGCGCGGAATTCCCAGCACACCGCAAGCATGGCGCCCGTTTGTATCACCAGTTCAAACACCTTGCCTTTATCATCGTTGAAGTCGAGCAATCCGCCCGTGATGATCAGGTGTCCAGTACTGGAAACCGGCAGAAATTCCGTAAAGCCTTCGACAACGCCGAGAATGACTGCTTTTAATGCGAGTTCGACGTCCATATAAACGTCATTTTACGCGAATGGCCAGGCTATTCGTACCGTAACGCTTCGATAGGCAATAGTAATGATGCTTTACGTGCCGGATAAAACCCGAAAAAAACCCCGATAGCCGCTGCGAAGGTGACCGCCAGCACAACAGGCTCTATACCCAGTTGCACAGGCCAGCGCGCGAAATGAGCAATTGCAAGCGTACCCCCGAAACCTAACAGAATGCCGAGAAACCCCCCGATCAGCGCAAGCGTGATCGCCTCGACCAGAAATTGCGTGAGGATATCGTATCCGCGTGCACCCACCGCCATACGCAGACCGATTTCACGCGTACGTTCGGTGACTGAAACTAACATGATATTCATGATGCCGATACCTCCAACCAGTAAAGAAACCGACGCTACCGCAGCAAGCAAAAGACCCATTATGCGACTGGACTCTTCACGCACAGCCAGCATTTCCGAAAGATTGCGCAGCGTAAAGTCGTCGTCCTGCCCGGCCTGAAGACGGTGTCGCTGGCGCAACAGTTCACGTATCTGGGATTCAGCCTCAGCCATGCTCTCGCCATCTCGAATTTTGATCGACACCGACCCCACCGTGCGCAACCTGCCGCTACCGCGGCCGAGTACCCTGTTGCGCGCGGTTGAAAGCGGCATCAGGATCACATCGTCCTGGTCCTGCCCCATCAGGCTCTGCCCCTTGCGTTGAAGGGTGCCGATCACGGTCACCGGCACCTTGCGGATACGGATTACCTGGCCGATCGGATCAGCATCTCCAAACAGGGTACGTGCGACAGTTTCCCCCAGAATGGCAACTTTGGCGGATCCGCTCAGATCAGATGCTTCAAACATCTTGCCGCTGGCGATTTGCCAGTTACGCGCCTCAAAATATTCATTGGTAGTACCGTAGAAAACGGTAGACCAGTTATTCATCCCAGCCACGACCTGCCCTGTCCCGCGCAGGGCAGGTGCCGCCGCCTGCACTGCGAATATCTCCCGCTGGATGGCATAGGCATCGGCTTCCGTCAGAGTATTACGTGAACCCGCACCCATGCGCACACCGCCACTGGTCGTCGATCCCGGGAGCAGGATGATCAGATTGGTGCCCAGCCCCTTGATCTGCTCTTCAATGCGGTTCTGTGCACCGGCACCCACTGCAATCATGGTGATCACTGCAGCGACACCGATGATGATGCCAAGCATGGTCAGTGCGCTGCGCAGCTTGTTGATGCGCAGCGCACGCAGGGCGATGCGAATACTGGCTAGGACGTTCACGCCGTCTCCCCGATTTTCGGCAAATCGGCCCTGAGCTGGGCTGCCAGCGCGGCAGCGTCCTTGGGCTGCCCGACCTTGCGATCCTCAACCACCCGGCCGTCCCTAAAAATAACCATGCGTTTGGCGAATTCTGCGATATCGTGCTCATGGGTAACCACCACCACGGTCATGCCGCGGGCGTTGAGTTGCTGCAGCAATGCCATCACCTCACAACTGGTCTGGGTATCAAGAGCACCTGTCGGTTCATCGGCCAAAATCAGCACCGGATCGTTCACCAAGGCCCGCGCAATCGCCACGCGCTGTTGCTGTCCGCCGGAGAGCTGAGCCGGATGATGGTGGGCACGTTCGG
Source organism: Burkholderiales bacterium (assembly GCA_038106575.1). Lineage (GTDB taxonomy): Bacteria > Pseudomonadota > Gammaproteobacteria > Burkholderiales > SG8-41. Next base: position 8,270 of record JAYOED010000043.1, on the reverse strand, counting down.
CAAGTCCTACCTCATCGAGCCTTTGCGCCGCACGGCGATGGCGTTCTTCCGCAGGCACGCCGCAATACAACAGTGGCAGTGCAACGTTTTCCAATGCGGAAGTTCGCGGAAGCAGATTGAAATTCTGGAATACGAATCCGATACGGCGGTTTCGGATCGCGGCGAGCGCATCGCGGTGCAGGCCCGACACGCGTTCGCCGGCTAGCGTGTAATCCCCGTTACTCGGTACATCAAGACACCCTAGGAGGTTCATGAATGTCGACTTGCCGGATCCTGATGGCCCCATGACTGCAACAAACTCCCCAGCGTCAATGCTCAACGACACGCCGCGCAATGCTTGCACGGACAGCCCACCCATCTCATATGACTTGGTGATGTCCTTGGTAAGGATCAGCGGTGTAGTCACAACAATCGCTCAAGATTGGGTTATTGCAGCCATTTGATACACGGTTGCATTAAAAGCCAAACCGCCGTGTGCCGCCGGTTGGCGCTTTCCGCGAAGGAGATGCCCCGCCAGAGCCGATGATGACCTCGTCCCCGGCCTTGAGACCCTCGCCGAGCAATTCGGTATGGGAGCCATCGTTGATGCCTAGCCGGACATTTATCGCCTTGGGTTTGCCTGCTGCATCCTGCGCCCAAACAGTACCGCGTCGCGCCGTAATTCCCTGCTGGGCGGCAATCATGGCCTCGTATTTCTCCCGCTGCTTCACGTCCAGTATTTCAGCGATCTGGCCCCGTGACTGGGCGCGCAATCTGGCGATTTCACGTCTCCGTGCTGCAGGATTATCCGCAGTAATGCCGGCAATTTTCTCGCGCGTTTCGCGCTGTATAGACTCTAGCCTGGCCTGCTGCGATTCGTTAAGCCCGAGTTCCTTTGTCAAACGTTCACGCGTTACCCTGCCGCGGTTTTGAGCAGCACCCGCACTCCCAGTTGCCGCCGGCTTTGCAGCAGGTTTGGGTGCAGCCGCTCCCGGAAGACGGAAACGCAAGGCGGCGTTGGGTATTTTCAACACATCGTTTCGCCGGGCAGTGATGATTCGCACGTTGGCGCTCATGCCAGGCAGCAATGCCTGGTCTGGATTCGGCGCTGAAATTACAGCGATGTAAGTCACCACATTCTGTACAACCTGTGCTGCCTTACGCACCTGCATGATCTTGCCGCTGAAGGTGCGCCCGGGAAACGAATCAACGGTAAAGGTGGTGTCCTGCCCTACCGCCACACGCCCGATTTCAGCTTCATCAATGGAGGCCTCCACCTGCATGTCGGTCAAGTTGCGTGCGATCAGAAACAGTGTTGGCGCCTGCAGGCTGGCAGCCACGGTCTGTCCGGCGTCGACGCTGCGTGAAATCACTATACCGTCGACTGGCGCGCGAATGGATGTTCGTTCCAGATCCACCTTGGCCTGCGCCAGTTGCGATTCGCGCTGCTTGACCAGCGCTTCGCCGTTGCGCACCTGTGCATCGCCAACGGCGCGTTGCGCTTGCGCGGTTTTGACGTTTTCGCGGGCAGTATCAACTGCTGCCTGGGATTTTTCGAGGACAGCTTGGGAAACAAACCCTTTCTCAACCAGAGACCGGTTGCGCTTGAGGTCGCGCTCGGCTTCCGCCAACGCAACCTGTGCCCGCGAGACCTCTGCCTGCAAGGCAGAGACATTGGCGCGTTGCGTCAATGCCGTGGCGCGTGCCGCCTCAAGGTCAGCCATCGCCTGATTGACCCGCAGCGAAAATGAATCAGGGTCGATACGCGCTATGACATCGTTCTTTTTGACCACCGAGTTGTAGTCAACGAATATTTCCTTGATCTGGCCTGATACCTGCGATCCCACTTGCACCGAAACCACAGGGTTCAACGTGCCGGTGGATGAAACAGCCGCCACCAGGTTACCGCGCTCGATCTTGGCCAGCCGGAAATTCAGCTGCTCAGCGCGCCCCCCCCAATACCAGTATGCAACGCCGGTTCCCGCAAGCGCAACGAGACCGATGCCCAAAAGTAGCTTTTTGTTCAAGGCAATCTCAAAAAGTGGGACAGATTGAATTGCCGGCAGCATATAGCCGGATCAATTTTCCTTCAGTCGTCTGCGTGCCGCCTGTTAATATCCCGAACCGCATCGCGAACCACCTGCTCTGCAGTATGAGTCAGCGCGAGACCGGCAAAAATTCCGCGCAAGCGTAATTCGTTACCAATGGCATCCAGCCGACGATCGAGAACCTCTGAGCGCAGGGCTTCGCGACCTTCGGAAGCAGCAAGCAGAGACGCCCGCAACTGCGCAAACGGCAAACCGACGTCGTTTTTGGTTACGACTCCACCGAACAACACTCGCGGTTCCAGCAGTGAACCAGCCAGCGGCACTGGCTCGGATTCCACTGCCGACACCGGTGCGGATAACGTAAACCCCAAGGCCAATACCAGCAGGCTATTTCTTTTCAGTCGCATGAGCACCTCAATGCACATTTCGCATCGTACTCATACTAACGTTGCCCCAAAACCGATGGTTTACCATTGCAAAATCACGCCTTGCGGTAGATTTCCGCGCCCTGCTTCCTGAATTCCTGCGCCTTATCCCGCATCCCCTGATGCAAGGCGTCGCCTTCGGCAACCCCCTGCGCGGCAGCGTACTCGCGCACATCCTGGGTGATTTTCATCGAGCAGAAATGTGGTCCGCACATTGAACAGAAATGAGCCAGCTTGGCGCCATGCTGAGGCAGCGTCTCATCATGAAATTCGCGCGCCTTCTCGGGATCAAGACCAAGGTTGAACTGGTCTTCCCAGCGAAATTCGAAGCGGGCTTTGGACAATGCATTATCACGAATCTGCGCACCAGGATGCCCCTTGGCTAGATCCGCGGCATGGGCTGCGACCTTGTAGGCCATGATGCCGTCCTTGACATCATTTTTGTCGGGTAACCCCAAGTGCTCCTTCGGGGTCACGTAACACAGCATTGCCGTGCCATACCAGCCGATCATCGCCGCGCCGATCGCCGAGGTGATATGGTCGTAGCCAGGGGCAATATCCGTGGTCAGCGGCCCCAGCGTGTAGAACGGCGCTTCGTCGCAATACTTTAGCTGCAAGTCCATGTTTTCCTTGATCATGTGCATGGGCACATGGCCCGGCCCCTCGATCATGGTCTGCACATCGTGCTTCCAGGCGATCTTGGTGAGCTCGCCCAGTGTCTTCAGCTCAGCGAGTTGCGCCTCGTCGTTGGCGTCGTAGATCGAGCCGGGGCGCAGGCCGTCACCTAGCGAGAACGCGACGTCGTACTGCTTCAGAAGTTCGCAGATTTCCTCAAAGTGGGTGTACAGGAAACTTTCCTTATGATGCGCGAGACACCATTTCGCCATGATCGAGCCGCCGCGCGACACAATGCCGGTCATGCGCTTCACGGTCATCGGGATGTACGGCAGGCGCACGCCGGCGTGCACGGTGAAATAGTCAACGCCTTGCTCGCACTGCTCGATCAGCGTGTCGCGGTAGATTTCCCAGGTCAGTTCCTCGGCCTTGCCGTCAACCTTTTCCAGCGCCTGGTAAATCGGCACGGTGCCGATCGGCACCGGCGAGTTGCGGATGATCCACTCGCGGGTTTCGTGGATATGCTGGCCGGTGGAAAGGTCCATCACAGTGTCGCCACCCCAGCGGATCGCCCAGGTCATTTTCTCGACTTCCTCTTGGATGCCCGAAGTCACCGCCGAGTTACCGATGTTGGCGTTGATCTTCACCAGGAAGTTGCGGCCGATGATCATCGGCTCGATTTCCGGATGGTTAATGTTGACCGGAATGATGGCACGACCGCGGGCAACCTCGTCGCGCACGAATTCCGGCGTGATGATTTTCGGTATTGATGCGCCGAAGTGCTGGCCAGGGTGCTGCTTCGTCAGCAGTTCGGAGAGTCCTTCGCGCCGCTGGTTTTCGCGGATCGCAATGTATTCCATCTCCGGCGTGACGATGCCCCGCTTCGCATAGTGCATCTGCGAGACATTCATGCCGGCCCGGGCGCGGCGCGGCTTGCGGCCGAGATTGAAGCGCAGGCTGGTGAGCTTGGGATCGTTCATGCGCTCGACACCGTAACGCGAAGTCGGCCCCGTCAGTTCCTCGGTGTCGTTGCGCTCGAGGATCCAAGGCTGGCGCAGCGGCGCCAGACCCGAGCGGATGTCGATTTTCACCGCAGGATCGGTGTACGGACCGGACGTGTCGTAGACCAGAATCGGCGGGTTTTTTTCCGCGCCCATTGCTGCTGGCGTGTCCGACTGGGTGATCTCGCGCATCGGAACTCTCACACCGGGATTAAAACCCTCGATGTAGACTTTGCTCGAGTTCGGCAACGGCTTGACTGCGCCTTCGTCGACGCGGGCCGTGGCATTGAGGAATTTGGGATTGGCGTTCATGTCTCGCTCCGGTTGGACATGCAGGGGTGGAGAGAGGACAGTCTCCACGCTTCCCTACGACGGCATTACCCGCATCAGGTTATGAGGGTTTGTCTCACCCGGAAGCGGACGCCGCCAGGACCCCTGCGTGTGATGTTTAAGCTAAAGGAAATATGGGATAATTGCAAGCGGGCGCTGACTCCTGTCGCGGCGTTGAATGTCCTTTCCTTACAGATATTTATCCACCATGAATACCCTTGCACATGCGCCGGCTGCAGCATCGATTCCAGATCTGGAGCGTGCGCGGTTCAACATGGTTGAGCAGCAGATACGCCCTTGGGAAGTCCTCGATCCGGTTGTGCTCGATCTGCTGCTGCATGTTCGCCGCGAGGAATTTGTTCCGGCACAACATCGCGCACTCGCTTTCGTCGACATGGAAATCCCCCTGGGCCACGGCGAATTCATGCTGGCGCCAAAACTCGAAGCACGCATGCTGCAGGATGTCGGTATCAAATCCGGTGATTCGATCCTGGAAATCGGCACCGGCAGCGGCTACATGACGGCACTGCTGGCTAGCCTCGGCCGCTACGTCTATAGCGTCGACATCGTTTCCGAATTCACCCTTGCTGCCGGCAAAAAACTGGCGGCCGCAGGGATTGGCAACGTTACCCTCGAAACCGGTGATGCCGCGCGCGGTTGGAGCAGGCACGGCCCATACGACGTGATCGTGCTAACGGGTTCGGTACCGGTCCTGTCCGATGCCTTCGCCAGCATGCTCAATCCGGGAGGAAGGCTGCTCGCCATCGTTGGTGATGCCCCCGTAATGGAGATGCAGCTGATCACCTGCGCCCATGCCGGCGCTTGTTATGCAGTCAGCCTCCTCGAGACCTGCATCCCGCCTCTGAAAAATGTGCCGCAGCCGCAGCGCTTTGAGTTCTAGGTCCCCTCTTACACCATGCCCCGAATAGTGATTCGCGCCCTGCTTGCATGGGCCGTTTTCGTCGCGAATCCAGTCATTGCCGCGGATCTGCTCGAAATCTACCGGCTCGCGCTGACCTCGGACCCAGTCTACAGCGCGGCGCGAGCCAGCTGGCAGGCGGGCCAGGAAAAACTGCCGCAGGGTCTGGCTGGACTGCTACCGCAGGTGACCCTTTCTGGATCAACCCAGTTCAATGACCGCGACCTGCGGTTCCGCGACCCAGCAACTGCCGGCAGCCAAAGGCAGTACAACTCCAATTCGGCTTCAGTATCCCTGTCACAGCCGCTTTTCCGCAAACAGAATCTGGTTGCCTATGACCAGGGCAAGACCCAGGTTGCGATCGCCGACGCCCAGTTGGCCTCCGCCGGACAGGATCTCATCCTGCGTGTCGCACAGGCCTATTTCGACGTATTGCTCGCTCAGGACAATGTTGCGTTCTCCCAGGCGCAGAAAACCGCCATCGGCCAGCAGCTCGCACAGGCCAAGCGCAATTTCGAAGTCGGAAACGCCACCATCACCGACACCCACGAAGCGCAGGCCCGCTTCGATCTGGTGACCTCACAGGAAATCGCCGCGCGCAACGATCTCGAAGTAAAGAACCGCACGCTCGAGCAACTGATCGGTCGCGCCTCCCCTAAACTAAACACGCTGGGCAAGCGCTTCACCCCACAGCCGCCACAGCCGCAGTCGATGGAGCAATGGGTTAGCCTTGCCAACTCATCCGGGTTACCGGTGCGCATCGCCCAGGAAACTCTGGCCCTGTCTACGCAGGAAGTGGAACGCAACCGCGGTGCGCATTATCCGACGGTAGACGCATTCGCTACCTATACCGATTCGGGATCCGGATCCGGCGTCACAGGCGGTAGCGGCACGGATACCCGCTCCAAAGTCTTCGGTCTGCAATTGTCGATCCCGCTCTACCAGGGCGGCAATATCAACTCACGGGTGCGCGAAGCCGCCGCCAATGAAGAGAAAGCACGGCAGGATCTGGAGAATGCCCGGCGCAGCGCCGAACTCGCAGCCCGCTCGGGATATCTCGGTGTAACCAGCGGCATCGCCCAGGTTCGCGCCCTGGAAGCCGCGCTAGTTTCCACTCAAAGCTCGCTGGATTCGACCCGTCTTGGTCAGGAAGTCGGCGTGCGCACCCAGGTCGACGTACTGAACGCGCAGCAGCAGTTGTTCAGCGCTCGGCGCGATCTGGCGCAGGCCCGCTACAACTACATCCTGTCACTGCTACGACTTATCGCTTCAAGCGGCAAATTAACCGAAGCGGACCTGCAGCGCGTCAACGCCTGGTTGGACAAACAGTAATCTGGATCAGCTGATCCGGATCAGTTCCGCGATGCGCTCTGTCGCACCGCAGTGGGCTGCGGCAAAGGCTAAGCCTGCGGCCCCCATGCTCTGCCTTTGCGCCTCGTCATTCACCAGCTGCGTGGCCAGCTTCACCGCCTGACCCATGTCCGGTGACTTAAGCGCGGCACCGGCCGCCACTGCAGCCGCTGCGGCATCAGTAAAGTTGTAGGTCGACGAACCGATGATCACCGGCCTGCCGACGGCACAGGGCTCGATCAGGTTGTGCGCGCCGTAGTCGAGGAAACTGCCACCCATCAGAACAACGTCACTGAGCGCGTAATACACTGGCATTTCACCCAGGCTGTCGCCCAGCAGCACCCGGGTTTTCGGCGCGATCGATCCACCCTCGCTGCGACGCTGGCAGGACAAGCCATGCGATGCGATCAGTGTCGCGACGGCATCAAATCGCTGCGGGTGGCGCGGCACGATGACCCACAGCGTGTCGCCAGTCGGTGCTTGTTCTATCGCCTCGAGCAGCAGCGCTTCCTCGCCTTCACGGGTGCTGGCGGCAAGGATCACCGGCCTGGTCGCGATTTCCGCACGCCATTGCCGACCCCTCGATACCTGGGCCGCCGATATGGCCTGGTCAAATTTCAGGTTGCCGGCAACCACTACAGCCCTCGCCCCCAGTTCGCGCAACCGCTCGGCATCGGCGTCGGTTTGCGCGGCAATGGTGGTTAACTGTTGCACAGCGTTGCGGGCCAGCCGGCCCGTGCGCTGGTAGCCGGCCAGCGAACGCGCAGACAGTCGCGCATTGACCAGATACAGCGGAAGATCGTGTCCTGCTGCTGTATTTACAAGGTTGGGCCAGATCTCGGTTTCGATCAGCACACCCGCCACCGGACGAAAATGCTTCAGAAACCGGGTCACCGCACCCGGTAGGTCATACGGAAGGTATGCGCGCCAGACCTCATCCCCGAACAGCGCCACACCGGTTTCGCGTCCCGTCGGCGTCATGTGGGTGAGCAATATCGCGTGCTGCGGGTGACGCGCACGCAGTGCGTGGATCAGTGGTTCAGCGGCCCGGGTCTCCCCTACCGAAACGGCGTGCACCCAGATGCACGGCTGCTTTACCTGCAAATCCTCATAAAACCCGAAGCGTTCCGCCATATGTTGCAGATACCCAGGTTGCCGCCGCGCGCGCCACAGCAATCGCAGTAGCACCAGCGGCATGCCAAAATAAAGCAACAGGGTATAGAGCAGGCGAAGCATGGTTAGGTCATCACTCCACGTATAGCGGCGACCACATCGTCCCCTGTCGGCGCAGCGTTGATACCGCCGAGATTGGCGGCACGAGCGCAACCGTAGAGGCCGGTGGCTGCCGGGTCGGTCGCACAGTAAATGCCCACCACCGAAACGCCCAGTGCGCCGGCGAGATGGGTCAGTCCGGTGTCGGTACCTACAACGACTCGGGCGCCAGCCAGCAATGACGCCATGGTGTGCAGTTCGAATTGTTCTGGCACCACGGCCTGCGGTATCTGCGCTGCCATTCTCATGCTGCGCTCGCGCTCCGCCGCATCGCCCCACGGCAATACGCTGATCACCGAACGCGCGGCCAGCACACGCCCGAGATCAACCC
>JAYOED010000003.1:55386-80319 GCA_038106575.1 Burkholderiales bacterium | reverse complement strand
TCCGGATGAACCGACCAGCGGCCTAGACCCCAAGGCAAGGGCACTGCTCAATCGCGAATTGAAATCCCCACCAGCGCCCGGAACCCACCCGAAACGCTCCGGGCGCCGTTCTCAGTTTTCGTTGTCGAGAAAACTGCGCAGACGTTCGGATCGCGACGGATGGCGCAACTTGCGCAGGGCCTTGGCTTCGATCTGGCGGATTCGCTCGCGAGTGACGTCAAACTGCTTGCCGACTTCCTCCAGCGTATGATCCGTGTTCATCTCGATACCAAAGCGCATGCGCAGCACCTTGGCTTCCCGTGGTGTCAGCGTGTCCAGCACGTCGCCGGTTACATTGCGCAGGCTGCCGTAAACGGCCGCATCTCCAGGTGCCATTGTCGACTGATCCTCGATGAAATCGCCAAGATGTGAATCATCGTCGTCGCCGATCGGGGTCTCCATCGAGATCGGCTCCTTGGAAATCTTCAGGATCTTGCGTATCTTCTCTTCGGGCATCTCCATTTTCTCGGACAGTGTTGCCGGATCCGGCTCGGCACCGGTCTCCTGCAGGATCTGCCGTGAAATGCGGTTCATCTTGTTGATGGTCTCGATCATGTGCACGGGGATGCGGATGGTGCGCGCCTGATCGGCAATCGACCGAGTGATCGCTTGGCGAATCCACCATGTCGCATAGGTCGAAAATTTGTAGCCGCGGCGGTATTCGAATTTGTCCACCGCCTTCATCAGGCCGATGTTGCCTTCCTGGATCAGGTCGAGGAACTGCAGTCCGCGGTTGGTGTATTTCTTGGCGATCGAGATCACTAGCCTCAGGTTGGCCTCGGTCATCTCGCGCTTGGCGCGGCGGGCGCGGGCCTCGCCGGTGGTCATCTGGCGATTGATTTCCTTGAGTTCCTTGATCGGGATACCGATCCGGCCCTGCAGTCCGAGCAGTTTCTGCTGTTGTTCGACGACCGCCGGCTCGAAGCGCATCAGTGCCTCACTCCAGGGTTTGCCCGCCTCGACTTCACCGCGAATCCAGCGCGCGCTGGTCTCCTTGCCTGGGAATTCCTTGATGAAATGCTGGCGCGGCATCCGCGCTTTTTCAATGCACAGCGCCATGATGGTGCGCTCGTAGGACCTAACCTCATCCACCAGCTTGCGCACTCCGTCGCAAAGCGACTCGATCTGCTTCGCGGAGAAGCGGATTTTCATCAACTCTTCGGAAATGGTCTCCCTGGCCTGGATGTATGGGCGCCCGCGCGAACCGTGCTTCTGCAGAGCCCGCATCATCTTATGATAGTTGCTGCGGATGTCCGAAAAATGGCGCAGCGATCCTTCCCTCAGGCGCGCAAGGTCGGCTGCCGCCTGAGCTGCACTGGCGTTACCGTCATCATCATCGTCTTCGCTGTCGTCTTCCTTTTCGACCTCTTCTTCCGTCTCTTCCTCAGAGACGTCTTCGACGATGGCTTCCTTCATCTCGAGGTCGGTAAGACCGTCAACAACTTCCTCGACCCGGATTTCATCCTTCTCGATTTTCTCGGCGAGCACCAGAATTTCAGAGATGGTGGTCGGACAGGCGGAAATCGCCAGAATCATGTGGCGCAGACCGTCTTCGATGCGCTTGGCTATTTCGATTTCGCCTTCACGGGTCAGCAATTCGACTGAGCCCATCTCACGCATGTACATGCGAACCGGATCGGTGGTCCGGCCGAATTCGGAATCGACAGTCGACAGCGCGGCCTCAGCCTCCTCGACGGCGTCTTCATCGGCAACTGCCGGTGCCGATTCGGACATCAGCAGTGTTTCGGCATCAGGGGCTTCGTCGTAAACCTGGATACCCATGTCGTTGATCATGCCGATGATGTTCTCAATCGCCTCGGCGTCCAGCATGTCATCCGGCAGATGGTCATTGATCTCGGCATAGGTCAGATAACCGCGCTCCTTGCCGAGCACGACGAGGTTTTTTAGTCGCAGGCGTCGCGCTTCGGCATCAGCAGGTGACAACTCGCGCAGTTCGAATTCTTTGACCCGTGCGCGCTCGCGTGCGGTCAACCCACGCTTCGCCCGCTTGCCGGCAGCTTTGCCCGCGGCGGGCGCAGTCGGTTGCGGTTTGGTCTTGTCCAGTTTCTGCGCGGCAGCCTTGACCTTGGCCAGCGCCTGTTTGGCCACGGCCTTGAAATTGGCCAGTCGCTGCTCCGTGCGCAGCGAGGTCTTGGGCGTAGCCTTGACTTTTGTTTTTACCGCTGACTTGGGTGCTGCCTTGGCTTTGGACTTGGCGGCACGCGGCAGTGCCTTAGCTTTGGACTTGGCGGCACGCGGCAGTGCCTTGGCTTTGGCGGGACGGGATTTCACGGCACTGCGCGTCTTGGCATTGGCCGACAACTTGGCGGAGGGTGGACGCACGGCACTTTTGGTCTTGGCGCCACCGGTCTTCGCTTTTTTTGCCTTGGATTTGGATGCTTTGGATTGCTTGGCCATGGGGTATGGGCTCCGCCGGGCGAGGAAACTGTGAAAAGCTAATAATTATACCTGAAACAGTTCAGACCTTCATTTGCAACCAAGCAAAATATCTATTTGTTCTAGCACGGTTTTCCGTCTTTAAAGATCTGCTTTTAGGGCTGGTTGACGCGGTCTCGCGGCCCTGAATTTCCGGATGCGCTCCATCACGCGCTCCCAGGCATCCCGGAACTCGGCTTCCCGCTCCTCAGGCGTTGGCAGGGCGGCCAGCACTTTCAGGGCTCTCGCTTCGGCATGCTGCATGGCCGATTCGTGCGGAGTGCCGCGAAACAGTTCACCGAGACTGGGGCCCGCCTTCCCGGCGGCAATCACCTGCAGCAACGCATCCAGGATCTTCCAATCAACCTGATCCAGCTCCGGTATGCCAGCGCCGACGCCACCCGCCAGCTCATTGCGATCCACCAATAATCCGAGCGAAGGATCGCACACCACCAGATCCAGCATGTTTCGCAGAATCGACGGCTGGGCCGGTTGCGGACGTTTCGGCGGCACGGCAAACGAAGAATTCCTGATTTCGAATTGCGCATCAAGTTCCTGCGGCAGCACGCCCACCAGCTGGGCAATTTCCTTGCGGATCAAAAGCGAAAGCATCGGTGCAGCAATCTGTTTCACCAGGGGTTTGGCCTGCTGCATAAGCGCAGCACGCCCCTCAGGCGCGCCGATATCGACGTTTGAACGCAGGGTATCGATCAGAAAACGCGACAGCGGCTCGGCGCCGGCCAGAAGTTTTTCAAATGCCGCCTTACCATGCGTGCGCACATAGCTGTCAGGATCATCGCCATCCGGCAAAAATAGGAATTTCACCTGCTTGCCGTCGACTAGCTGGGTCAGGCCGTTCTCCAGGGCGCGCCATGCCGCGCGTCGGCCAGCCGCATCGCCGTCGAAACAGAACACCACTTCGTCGGACTGGCGCAGCAGCTTCTGCACATGCACCGGCGTGGTCGCGGTACCCAAAGTCGCCACCGCGTATTCAATTTCAGCCTGGGCCAGCGCCACCACGTCCATGTAACCCTCGACAACGATCACGCAACCGGCATCACGGATCGCGCGTCGCGCCTGGAACAGTCCGTAGAGCTCGCGCCCTTTCTCAAATACCGCTGTCTCGGGCGAGTTCAGATATTTAGGCTCGCCATTGTCGAGTACGCGTCCGCCGAACCCGATGATATTGCCGCGTACATCGACGATCGGAAACATGATGCGGTCACGGAACACATCGTAACGCCGGCCTTCCTCGTTTTGCTTCACCAGGCCCGCCGCGTTCAGTGCCTTGTTCGAATAATCGGTAAAAATCTGATCGAGGTTCTGCCAGCCTTCCGGCGCATAGCCAACGCCGAACTTCCGGGCAATTTCTCCGGAAAGCCCGCGGCGCTTGAGGTAATCAATCGCCTTCGGCGCATCCTTCAACTGGCCGCGGTAAAACTGCGCCGCCTGCAGCAAAATGCCATGCAAATCCGCCCCTTCCTCTGCACGCTGCTGCGCCTGTTCCGAACGCCGCTCTTCCGGCACCTGCATGCCAACGCTTTGCGCCAGATCCTTAACGGCGTCTACGAAACCCATGCTGCCGTACTCCATCATAAAGCCGATGGCCGTTCCATGAGCGCCGCAACCAAAGCAATGATAGAACTGCTTGGTTGGGCTGACCGTGAATGAAGGGGACTTTTCGGTGTGAAACGGACAGCACGCCGAATAGTTGGCGCCACTGCGTTTGAGCTTCACGTGCCGGTCGACCACCTCGACGATGTCGACCCGGCCCAGCAGATCCTGGATGAATGACTGCGGAATCATGCGCGCGGCTGATTATCCCAAGTCCGAAACGGCCGCGGAGTGCCGGCCACAACTAACCGGTAGATTATAGGGCAGCGCGGGTCTTGCCAGCCGCAGTTGAGACGACGTAGCGATGCACCCTGAAACCCCGAAAAAACAACGGGCTAAGATTTGGCGAGCCGCGCTTTGACGATGGCTGACACCTTGGACATGTCAGCACGCCCCGCCAGCCTCGGTTTCAGCGCGGCCATTACCTTGCCCATGTCCGCCGGACCCGCAGCCCCGCTGGCAGTCACAGCTTCCTCTACCGCAGAGGCGATTTCGTCTTCACTCAGCGCCTGTGGCATGTAGCCCTGCAGCAGCGCCAGTTCCTGTTTTTCCTTGTCCGCAAGATCCTGGCGTCCGCCCTGTTCGAACTGGATAATTGAATCACGCCGCTGCTTGATCATTTTCTCGATCACGCCCAGCACGTCGCCATCGGTCAGCGTCTTGCGCTCGTCCACTTCGCGCTGTTTCAGCCCAGCCTGTAGCAGCCGGATGGTGTCACGGCGGGTAGCATCGCCACCCCTCATCGCGGCTTTGAGGTCTTCGTTGATCTGGTCTCGCAATCCCATGGTCATGCTCCGGAAACAGTGCTTTCCAAATGAAAAAAGGGTGTGAGGCTGAACCCCGCACCCTTTGAAAGCCGGTAGGCTTACCGCTTAGGTTAGTAGAGCTTGGGCGGCAGCAACTGGGAACGCAGGCGCTTGTGCGTGCGTTTGACGGCGGCCGCCAGCTTGCGCTTGCGCTCCGCGGTCGGCTTCTCGTAGAACTCGCGGGCGCGTAGCTCGGTGAGCAGGCCCGTCTTTTCCACTGTGCGTTTGAAGCGGCGCAGGGCCACTTCAAACGGCTCGTTTTCCTTAACGCGTACTGTAGTCATGAAACCCCTAATTCCCGGTCGGAGATGGGAAAAACGCTTATTATAGCTTGAATCCACCCTTTTTTGAACCCTGCGCCTTTCCCTCGCCCGTGCTCGTTCTAGGCATCGAAACCTCCTGTGATGAAACCGGCATCGCCCTTTATGACACCGGGCGCGGGCTGCTTTCCCATGCCCTGCACTCTCAGGTCGAACTGCATGTCGATTATGGCGGGGTAGTCCCCGAACTAGCCTCCCGCGACCATATCCGCCGGGTTTTACCCCTGATTCGGGAGGTTCTGAGCCGTGCAGGGGTCACTTTGCACCAGATCGACGCAGTGGCCTACACCGCCGGTCCGGGTCTCGCCGGGGCACTGCTGGTCGGCGCCGGGATCGGTGCCAGTCTGGCCCGGGCGCTGGGCATTCCGGCCATTGGGATCCATCATCTCGAAGGTCATCTGCTGTCGCCGCTGCTCGCTGAACCTGCGCCGGAATTCCCGTTCATCGCGCTGCTGGTCTCAGGTGGCCATACCCAGTTGATGCAAGTTGCTGATGTCGGTCGATACCGGCTGCTCGGCGAAACGCTGGACGACGCAGCCGGTGAAGCTTTTGACAAATCGGCCAAGCTGCTGGGGCTGGGTTATCCGGGTGGCCCGGCCATTGCCAGGCTGGCTGAATCCGGACATGCAGGAAATTTTTCGCTGCCGCGGCCGATGCTGCGCGCCGACAATCTCGACTTCAGCTTCAGCGGTCTCAAAACTGCAGTATTGACTGCGGCGAAACAGAAGGCATTGAACGATCAGGATCGCGCCGATCTTGCCGCCGAGCTTCAGGCCGCCATCATCGAAGTACTAGTCGGTAAAGCAATGGCCGCCATCAAGAAAAGCGGCCTCAGACGCCTGGTCGTTGCCGGAGGGGTCGGCGCCAATCGCCAGCTGCGTGAACTGCTCACCGCTGCCGCGCACCGCAAGGGCTACGAAGTGTTCTATCCGCCGCTGGAGTTCTGCACTGACAACGGCGCGATGATAGCTTTTGCGGGGGCCATGCGGCTTCAGCAAAACCGGGGCGCTGCAGAACGGGGATTCAGCGTGCGGCCGCGCTGGGACCTGACGGATTCCGCACAGGCCTAACCCTTGGCTTTTGCGCCGATCTTGCCTTCCTTACCGGCCAGCAGGTTGCGGATGTTGCCGCGGTGACGCCAAATCAACAGTATTGCCATCACCGTAACCGCAAACACGAACAAATGATTGATGGTGTAGAGGATCGCCGCGAAGAATACGGCGAATAGCGCCGAGATCAGTGCTGCGAGCGACGAGTAACGGAAAAACACGGCGATGGTGATCCAGGTTGCCAGCGTGCCCAATCCAAGAATCCAGTTCAGTGCCAGCAATATACCAAGGGCTGTGGCAACGCCCTTGCCGCCCTGGAAGCTGTGAAACACCGGATACATGTGGCCGAGTATCACTGCGACGGCCGCAAGCGCCATTGCCGGCTCCGCGCTTTCCCCCAACCACAGGCCCGCGACGTACACCGCAAACCAGCCCTTCGCGCTGTCTCCAAGTAACGTCAGCAGGGCCGCCGACTTGCGGCCGCTGCGCAGTACATTGGTGGCTCCGGGGTTGCCTGATCCATATTCCCGTGGGTCGGGCAGCCGATATAACCGGCTGAACACCACCGCGAATGAAACCGAACCGGCCAGGTAGGCTGCCAGAGCCACGATCGTCAGCGGAATTAGTAACGCCAAATGATTTCCCCTAGAATGGCGCCGGCCATTTTAGCCCAACCTGAGCCCGTTACTCCTCGCATATGGACACCATCTTCATCAGCGAACTGCGCATCGAAACCCGGATCGGGATCTACGCCTGGGAACAGCAGGCTCCCCAGACCATTCAGCTGGATCTGGAAATCGGCCTCAAAGGCAGGCATGCCGCCGACAGCGATCGCATCGACGACACCATTGACTACGCTGCAGTCGTGGCCAGCATCAAAAAACTCTTTGCAGCACAGCATTTCTCGCTGCTGGAACACGCCGCCGAAGCCGTCGCTGGCATGATCCTCAAGGACTTCAAGGCGCCGTGGCTGCACGTTTCGATTGCAAAGCTGGAGCCGCTCGCCGGCGTCAGGAAACTCGGCATTACCATCGAGCGCGGCAAGAAATCATAGTGCCCGATTGCACGTCATCCTGTCTGAGCAAAAACGGCAGTCTGCCACAAGAAAAATCGAAGCTCAGCACAATCGTCGCGAGCGGCATGAGGACATTAAGCACGGCGCACTGCTTCCGAGACATATCAGTCCGGATAGGCGAGACTGCGAGCACCGCGCGACGCAGTCATCGTACTGCGCAGAAGATTGTACAGTAACCTCAGCCCCGGGGATGGTGGCGCGCATGCAACTGCTTCATTCGCTCCCGCGCGACATGGGTGTAAATCTGTGTCGTCGAAATGTCGGAATGGCCGAGCAGCAACTGCACCACGCGCAGATCCGCACCGTGGTTCAAAAGGTGCGTCGCAAACGCATGGCGCAGCGTGTGCGGGGATAGCGGCTTGTTGAGCCCTGCCTGGACGGCATAGCGTTTGATCAGATGCCAGAACGACTGGCGTGTCATTGCCGCAGCGCGCGCAGTCACGAACAACGCATCGCTGGCCTTGCTGTTCAGCAGCTTCGGACGCGCTTCACGCAGATAACGTTCTATCCACGCCAGCGCCTCTTCACCTAGCGGCACCAGCCGCTCCTTGGACCCCTTGCCCAACACGCGCACTACACCCATGTCCCGGCTGATCTGCGGCACCTTCAGCGACACTAGTTCCGATACACGCAATCCGCTGGCGTAGATGACTTCGAGCATCGCGCGGTCGCGCAGACCCAGCGGCTGTTCCGTGTCCGGCGCCACCAGCAAAGCCACGACGTCTTCTTCGGTCAGCGTTTTAGGCAACGTGCGCGGCAGTTTCGGCGCATCGATGCGCAGGGTTGGGTCGGCCGCGATCACGTTCTGGCGCACGGCGTGGCGATAAAAACGTTTCAGGCTGGAGAGCAGGCGCGCAGCACTGGAGGCCCGGGTTTTGGCGCGAAACCGGTGCGCGAGATACTCCTGAATCAGCGCCTGATCGGCGGCAATAAGATCAGTGCCGGTGCGCGCCTCCAGCCACTCGGCAAACTGCCTCAGGTCACGGCGATAGCTGTCCAGCGTGTTGCGCGACAGGCCGTCCTCCAGCCACAGCGCATCGCAGAACGCGTCAATCACGCTCGCCGAGGAGCCCTTCATGTTCCAGCAACCAGCGTTTTATTCTCAGCGGAAATTTTTCCCTGCCACCCATGAATCCCCCCAACCCTCTCGCCGACAGCACGCGGTGACAGGGTACGATCAAAGGCACCGGATTGGCACCGCAGGCTCCGCCCACGGCCCGGGCCGCACTACCCAGGCTGCGTGCAATATTTCCATATGTTATTGTTTTTAATGGTAAAAGTTTTTCGATTTCACGCCAAACCCGACGCTGAAACCGCGTCCCCTGCAAGCGGTAAGGCACGCTGAAACCGCGCTGCGGATCCTTGAGGTAACGCTCGATTTCCCGGCATGCGCGCTCGGCAACGCGATCATGTGGTTCGACAGTAAGCGTACCGCGAGACAGATAGCGCACGCTGGTCACGTACTCTCCGTCCGTGGCGATACCCAGTACTGCAAACGGTACGGTAAGGCGCGTTTCCACGCGTCCTGCCGCCGGTCCCGGACCGCTCACGCAGCCGCCGCCCTCTGCGGTCGCAGTTTCTGAATGACCAGCACCAGGGCAAAAAGACCAAACCCGATGATATCCGAAGTGCGCGTCGGATAGACCAGGGCCAAGCCGGAAATGATCAGCATCCAGCGTTCGGCCAGATTCGTCTTGCGCAGCAGCCATCCCTGCAATCCGCCCGCAAGCGCGATGATGCCGATGATCGCAGTCACAGAAATAACCGCCACGGCGCCCCAGTCAGCCTGCGCGAGATTCTTGAGCGATCCGCCGAGCAGCAGGCCGGCGCCAGACGGATCCAGTACGAACATGAACGGCACTAGGAATGCCGGGGCACAATACTTCCAGCTCTGCAATGTCGTGCGGTAAGGCCCGCCACCGGTAATGGCCGCGGCAGCGAACGGCGACAGCGCGGTGGGGGGTGACACTTCGGAGAGCACCGCGTAGTAGAAAATAAACATGTGTGCCGCAAAGTCCGGAACGCCAAGTTTGATCATTGCCGGCGCCGCAATCACCGCGCAGATGATGTATGAGGCCGTAACCGGTACGGCAAGCCCGACAATCCACACAATCAGTGCGGTATAGAAAGCCGTCAACAGCAGCTTCATGTCATGAAACAGTTCCGGCGTGTTGGCCGCTCCGAGCGCGGTCCACAAGCTCACCAATGCATGCGCTCCCGATTCGGAATAGTCGAGCACGATGGAACTGAACTTGAGGCCGAGACCAGTCAGCGTCACCACACCCACGATGATGCCGGCTGATGCGCAGGTCATGGCGACGTTCAGTACGCCGACCGAACCGTTTTCCAGTGACTTGATAAGCCCAGAGTTCCAGAACCCGCTGATCCAGGGCATGCGGCCACGAAACCAGTCGTAGGGAATCAGTGCGCAGTCCCTCTGGAAGAACGACAGCACCGCGGTGGTCACGGTCGCCCAGAACACCGCCAGTATCGGTGAATAGCCCATCAGCATGAAGATGACGATGGACACCAGCGACACGAAATGAAACCAGTAACGGCGCGCGATGTCGACAGCGCGATCGGTCTTCATACGCCCGATGGCATGCATGCCAAATTTGCGGGCATCGATCTCGACCATCACGAAAATGCCGAGATAGAACAGCAACGTCGGAATCGTCGCCATCAGTATGACGTCGAGATAGGAAATCCGCAGGAACTCTGCGATCAGAAACGCGGCGGCCCCAAGCACAGGCGGCGAAATGATGGCTCCCAGCCCGCCCGCGGCAAGTAAGCCTCCCGCGGCCTCCTTGCCATAGCCCGACTTCGCCAGCAGCGGATAGGCCACCGAACCCAGCGTCACCGTCGTCGCCACGCCGGAGCCCGAGGGTCCGCCCAGCAGGAATGATCCCATCACAACGGCGCGACCCGCACTCGACGGTTTGCCGCCCATCGCCGCAAAGGAAAAATCGATGAAAAACTTGCCGGCGCCGGAAAACTGCAGGAAGGCACCGAATATGGTGAATAGAATGATCAGTGTCGAAGAAACATCTACGGCCACGCCGTAGATACCCTCCAAAGTCATGTACAGCGCACCAGTAAGCCTTGAAATGGCGTATCCCTTGTGTGTCCAGGGCTGAGGCAGATATTCACCGAACAGGGCGTAAGCCAGAAACAGGCAGACGATGAACGGCAGTATCCAGGTCGAACTGCGCCGGTTGCCCTCCAGTATCAGCAGGATGATCGCCACGCCCACCACCTGATCCAACATCGTGGGCACCGTGGCGCGGTCCCCAAGGAGGTCGCCCCAATAGAGGATATAGCCGGTACAAGCGATGGCCAACGCCGCAAATATCACATCCCACCACATCAACCGGTGGCGGAATCGCAGTGCAGTCGGAAAAATGAGGAATACTAGTGCCAGCGCGAAAGCCACGTGCAGCGGCCGCAGCACATAGGCCGGAACGATCTCGACTGCGGCATAAAGGTGAAACAGCGACATGATCACCGCCGCCACCATCAGCAGCGTCGCGAGCATCCCCTTGTAGCGGTTATGCGCGCCCTCTTCCTCTTCAATCAGTTCCTCAACGCGTTTGCGTGCCTCGTCACTGAGCGCCCCTTCTTTGAAAGCGGTATCTTTTGCCGGAGCCTCACTCACGCCTGCACCCTCGCATCATATTTATTTTGAAGGACACATTGAATAACATGCCCTTTTGAAACGAAAGAACCCCGTCCACGGCTTCGGACGGGGTTCTTTTTACCTGACAGAATTAAAACTTCAGGCCTTTTTCCTTGAAGTATTTCACTGCGCCCGGATGCCAAGGCACCGGAGACGCATCGGGTTTCTGTTTACCCATCTGAATACCCGTTGCAGCCTTGTGAACCGTGACCAGATCGGCATGCTTGTCGAAAATGGTCTTGACGATGTTGTACACCGTCTGCTCGCTCATGTTGGCATTGGCCACCAGCAGGTTGGCTACCGCGGATGCTTGGTTGTCCTTGGTCATCCCAGCGTAGGTATCCTTCGGGATCACGTCAGCAACATAAATGTTGCCGTATTTCTTGGTCATGCTTTTTACTAGGTGCGAAGAATCCATGAACTTGATCTTCACGCCCGGCGTTGATGCCAGATCGGTAATTGCGGAAGTTGGCAGGCCGGCGACGAAAAAGAAAGCGTCGATTTTCTTGTCCTTGATCGCATTGACCGATTCGGTCGCTCCCAGCCGCTCCTTGCGGATGTCCTTGTTCGGATCCAGCCCGGCAGCCTCGAGCACGCGGAAAGCGAACACTTCGGTCGCACTACCCGGCGAACCCGTTGAAACGCGCTTGCCTTTGAGGTCATTGATGGTGTTGATGCCCGTACCTTCGACAGTCACTGCCTGCATCAGGTTGGTATAGAGCATCATCATTGCGCGGACCGGGATTTTGTTGCCTTTGAACTTTCCCTCACCGTTGACCGCGTCTTTCGCGGCATCGGCCTGGGTCAGTGCAATATACGGCTTGCCGGTGCCGATCAGTTGCATGTTGGCGACCG
Organism: Burkholderiales bacterium; assembly: GCA_038106575.1. Classification (GTDB taxonomy): domain Bacteria; phylum Pseudomonadota; class Gammaproteobacteria; order Burkholderiales; family SG8-41. The sequence goes on along the minus strand of JAYOED010000003.1, from coordinate 68,449 downwards.
AACCGCCCGTCACTTCGGCGGTAGCCGTCATTCCGGGAATGGTCTTGGTAAATATGTTAGCCATACCGCCGCCCAGCGGGTAATACACGCCGCCGGTACCGCCGGTGGCGATGGACAGATTAACTGATCCATCAGGTGCCGATTTGGGAGCTGGCGCTTGAGTCGTCTTTGGGGTCGGTGCTGGAGCGGGTTTGTCTCCGCAGGATGTCAGACCAACCGAGAGCAACGCGCCTGCAATCAGCGCGCCAACTTTTGGAAATGAACTCATGATGCTCCTTCTACAGGGTAGTTGAGGAATGTGGGAAAGGGAGTGTAGGAACATTCCGCTGCCGCGGTCAACCTGCCCGTAACCGTTGTTTCTTATTTGGCAAAAAGCTGGTTGATGTCGCCAAAGGCCTTGAATTCTAAAGCGTTTCCGCAAGGGTCCAGGAAAAACATGGTTGCCTGCTCACCGACCTGACCTTTGAAGCGGATATGGGGTTCGATGACGAACGGTGTTCCCGCCTGCTTCAGTCTGTCGGCCAGAGCCTGCCATTCGCCCATGGATAGAACTGCCCCAAAATGACGCACGGGCACATTGTCGCCATCGACTTGGCTGGAACCACGATGTCCGACCTCGGCAGGGGCTAGATGGGCGACAATCTGGTGACCATAGAAATTGAAATCCACCCAATCGGGGGAAGACCGCCCCTCGGGACAACCCAGTAACCCACCATAAAATTCGCGGGCCTTGGCCAGATCATCTACGGGAAAGGCGAGATGGAATGGGGGCTGGCTCATCGATGTCCTGTACTCTGAAATTAAAACGCGTATTCTACGGCCCTTGCTTCTTTCCCGGCCGACTAGGAGGCATCTCTTGCCCGCCACCGCAGCACCCCGACTCCACGCCCACGGATGCGAAATGCCGCAGATCGGCTTTGGCACATCCCAGCTCAGCAACTGTGCCGATCTAATATCGACCGCGCTGAAACTGGGATACCGCCATATCGATACCGCCTGGAAATACGGGTCGGAAAAAGGCGTGGGCGCGGGCATCCGCGCCGCTGGAATACCACGCAGCGAAATATTTCTGGTCACCAAGGTTTCGCATGAATACCTAAGGGCCAGTGAATTTGCCCGTTCTGTCGAGGAAAGCCTGCGAAATCTGCAAGTTGATTATGTCGACCTCCTCCATGTTCACTGGCCAACCATGGACAAGGTGCCGCTGAAGGAAACCATGGGCGCCCTGGCCAAGGCCCGGCGCGACGGTCTTGCACGCCATATCGGCGTCGCCAATTTCAATATTGCCCTACTCGAAGAGGCAATGGCTGTCTGCCCGGAGCCGCTGGCCACTCTGCAGGCCGAATATCATCCTTATCTCGATCAGACCAAAGTGCTCGACTACTGCCGCCGCAAGGGCCTGATCTTCACCGCCTACTGCCCGCTGGCGCGGGGCCGTCTGTTTCAGGATCCGGTACTGACTGAAATCGCTGCAGTTCACGGAAAATCCATCGCCCAGGTCGCGCTGCGCTGGATCGTGCAGCAAGGCGCTATCGCACCGATTCCCCGCTCGTCAAACCCCGAACGCATCGCCCGTAACCTTGAGGTCTACGACTTCGCGCTGACAGCCGATGAAATGCACCGCATTCATGCGCTGGCAAGACCCGACGGCCGCATTGCTAACCCTGTGGGGCGCGCACCCAAGTGGGATTAAAATACGCCCGCCTTCATATCAATATTCACAAGGAATCCGCATGAACCCTCTCAAGCCAACATTGACTACCGCGCTGCTGGCTGCGCTGCTGGCTGCAACACCCGGCGCCATTGCACAGGGCTTCCCGTCGAAAAACCTGCAGATGATCGTGCCCTACACTGCGGGCGGCTCGGCCGATGCAATGAGCCGCGCCATCGCGCAGCGCCTGTCCGCCGCATGGGGCAAAAACATCGTAGTCGATAACCGGCCCGGCGCCAGCGGTATGATCGGCACGGAAATCGTCACCAAGGCCGAACCGGACGGCTATACCCTGCTGGGCCATACGTCGTCATACCCTGCGACTGCAGCGACCCGGTCAAAACTGCCATTCAATCCCGAGACGGCCATTGTCGCCGTGGGCACGATCGCGCGTGCGCCAATGTTAGTAGCAGTACATCCTTCAGTGCCGGTGAAAAACATCAAGGAACTAATTGCGCTGGCCAAGAAGAATCCGGGTAAGTTCAACTATGGATCGTCAGGTACCGGTGGCAACAATCATTTCTCCGGTGCGCTGTTCGCCGCTGCTGCCGGGATCAAGATGGTTCACGTGCCGTACAAAGGCATCTCGCTGGCGGTCACTGCCGTGGCTTCCGGTGAAATCGAAATTCTGATTTCGAGTTCTTCAGCGCTACTGCCAGTGACCCAGGGCAAACGCGTGCGCATCCTCGGCGTCACCAGTCTCGAGAAATCACCGCTGTTTCCGGACCTGCCGACAATCGCCTCGCAAGGCGCTCCTGGATACGAGTATCAATTGTGGTGGGGGGTGTTTGCCCCGGCCGGCCTACCCGCCGACCGCAGAGACTTCATCACCGCATCAATCAACAAGATCGTCGCTAGTGCAGACATGAAAAAGTTTCTCGACGTTCAGGGTGCCGTGCCGTGGAGCGTGCCTCCGGCGCAACTGGCCACGCTGCTTCCGCGGGAAATCGCGCGCTACAGAAAAGCAGCGCAGGTGGCAGGCATCAAGGCGCAGTAACCCTATCGGCGGCCCGGCCTACGCCGGTGCCGCCAGTCTGCCATTCTGGTAATCGCTGATCGCCTGCTCGATTTCCTTGCGGGTATTCATAACGAACGGACCATACTGCACTACTGGCTCACGCAAAGGTTTGCCGGCAAGCAGGATAAATCGGCCGCCCCTGTCGCCGGCCGTTACGGCAATCCCTTCACCCTCAGACAATATCCCCGCACTGCGCCCCGACAACTCACGCGGCGGTTCGCCGACGCTGACACCGCCTTCGTAGACATAGACAAATGCGTTGTGACCGGTAGGCAGCCGGTGGCTGAATGCCTGTCCCGGCATGAGTTCGACATCGAAGTAGAGCGGTTCGGTGCTAGGACCCTGTATCGGCCCTGATGTCACCCTACCCGCGATTTTAAGCGCCCCGGCAATTACCTTGATGCGACCGCCACCTTCAAGCTCTACGGCGGGAATCTGCGCCGCGGGAATGTCGCGATAGGCTGCAGGTTTCATTTTTTCTGCAGCCGGCAGATTGATCCACAGCTGAAATCCGCGCATGCGGCCTTCCAGTTGCTGGGGCATTTCGGAATGGATGATGCCGCGACCGGCCGTCATCCACTGCACGTCGCCGCTGCGCAGGTCGCCGCGGTTACCCATATGATCTTGATGCAGCATGTGGCCGTCGAGCATGTAAGTCACGGTCTCGAATCCCCGGTGCGGGTGATCGGGAAATCCGGCGATGTAATCGTCAGGATTATCGGTGCCGAATTCATCGAGCATCAGGAACGGATCGAGCCGCGCCTGTTGAGACTGACCGATACTGCGTCGCAGTTTGACGCCGGCACCATCGGAAGTTTCCTGTGCCTGGATCACCTGCCGCAAAGCTCTCGTGCCCATATTTATAAATTAAATCAGGTATTTAAAATAGCTCAAAAGAGGGATCTGACGATCCCGCCTTCCACCCTTTGCGCTGCGCCGTTGATCGCTGCTGCCCGCGGCGAACACAGAAACACCACCTGCGCCGCAATTTCCTCCGGCGTAGCCCAGCGCTGCAGCAAGGACGACAGTCCGGGGCCCTCGAAATAGGCGGTACGCATCTCTTCCACTGTCTTGCCTTCGTCAGATGCGATTTTCGCAAGAAAAGTTTCCACGCCTTCAGACCAGGTCGGCGCCACCAGCACGCTGTTTACCGTGACGCTGGTGCCGCGCGTATTTTCCGCCAACCCTCGCGCCAGCGACACCTGCGCGGTCTTGGTCATTGCGTAATGCAGCATCTCGGGATGGGGTTTGACACTCTGCTCACTGGCAATGAAGACCACACGGCCCCAGTTGCGCGCGAGCATGCCGCCGAACAGTGCTCGGGTCAGGCGGACGCCGCTCATTACGTTCAGCTCGAACATTTCCGTCCAGTCGCAGTCGGAAATCTCGGTAAACGGCTTCACTTCGAAATAACCAACGTTGTTGACTAAGATATCCACCGCGCCGATGCGCGCCGCGGCATCGATCACCTTTTGCGCGCCTTCAGCAGTAGCCAGATCGGCTGCGACTCCATGCGCTTCGCCCTTCTCTGCAAGCGCACGGACAACGGCATCGAGCCTGCGCCGATCGCGGCCGTTGACAATGACCCGCGCTCCCTCTTCAATCAGCTCCTGCGCGATCGCCCGACCTATGCCCTGGGTCGAGCCCGTGACCAGCGCCAGCCTTCCCTCCAATCCAAGTTTCATGAATGCTCCGCATTTGCGACCCGATCAACGCCTGAAGTTGTATCACGCTTTGCTGCCATCGGGCAGTAAAAAAAGGGGCCGCATCGCGTCCCGCGTCCCGGATCTGCGGATGATCTGCGTATGATTAGAGTCGCTCCAGATCATCAATAGCATCCACTATCACACCCGTGCCAACAGCAATAACAGTATGTCGGGGGCCACGCGCTCGAATTTATATCCAGCGCGCGGGACACCAAGCTCCACCACCAGCCTGGGTGGCAGATCGTAATAGGTCACGTCGCGCGGCAACGGCCTGCCGGTGCTCCATTTTTTCTCTTGCCCCGGTGGCATGAAGCCGTTGTTCTTTTTCGCCATTCCCGGAGGACACTGGCCACTGCGATGTTCCTTGACGCAGTAATCGCGTACGACCCGGTGCAGGCGGTCATCGAAATACTTGCCGCTGCCCGAACAGGACTCATGCCCGCGTTTGAGACTCTCATAGGATTTTCCCTTGCCGCCACCCGCTTAGGATGGCTTGTCGGCGTGAGCTGGAATCCCCAACAGCAGACCGCTTACCGCGAGCGCAATGCCGCGACCCAGGGTTTTCAGTTTTTTTCATTCTGGTCATCTCGTTTTCTAGTTTATGGCATCAGCCTGTCAGCGCTGATGCGCCGGTAACAGGCAATGATGGATTGGATCGCAAAGGAATGCCAAGGTTCAATCCGTTAAATTCCTCACAATCAGGCATGTAAGAATTTGTAAGCGTGACTTTTATCTCAGGCTTTGCGGGTGATTTCGGCATTCAGAAAATTGCGTGCGTCGTACACCTCACCGCGCAACCAGCAGAGGATGTTGTTGGCGGCGATGGTCCCCATACGGACCATTGCCCCTGTCGTCGCGGCAGCGATGTGGGGAGTGACAATCACGTTGGGCAACTTGAACAGGGAATTAGCAACATCCGGAGGCTCGGCTGCAAACGTATCAAGCCCTGCCCCGCCGAGCTTGCCGTCACGCAACGCGGCCACCAATGCGGGTTCGTCAACAACCGGACCGCGCGATGTGTTGATAAGAAGCGCATCCGGTTTCATGCGCGACAGTTGTACCGCACCGATCAGCCCGCGCGTCGCCTCAGTCAGCGGACAATGCAAACTAATGATGTCCGCCGTTTCCAGAAGCCGGTCCAGCGCTGGTTCATAAGTCATGCCCTGCGGAGGAACAATCGCGGTGCGGCTGTGGACTGTGACTCGGGCGCCGCAGGCTAGTGCCAGTCGCGCAGTGCGTTCTCCGATCTGCCCGTATCCGACGATGCCGACCATGCGCTCGGAAAAATCGCGCGTGAACCGGTTCAGATCTCTCCAGGCGCCGCTGCGCGTCACACGGCCGTAGTACGGCAGTTCCCGCGACAGCGACAACATCAGCGCCAGCGCATGTTCGGCCACCGCATCGGCATTGGCACCGTTTGCGACCATCACCGCGATACCGCGCCGGGACGCCGCGCCGATATCCACCGAATCAACCCCCGCCCCGTGCTTGGCGATGATTCTGAGATCAGGGGCGGCTCCAAGCACACGTTCATTCAAGGGCGGCGATCCGCGCAGCAGTATGGCGCTGATCGGTTCGCGCGCGAACGCTTCAATCAGCGCGTCTTCGTCAATCTTTCCCGGCATGAACACCAGCTCGGTACCGCCATCGCGCAACAAACCCTGCGCGAGATCGGATACCGTTGACGCGGTCACCAGCACTTTCGGCTTTATCAATTCTTCTTTCCTACGCATGATTCGCGCGAATTATCCCATTCCTGCCGTTAATTTCCGCTTTAAACGTCCTCCAACGGGCAGAGAAGTCCAAATAATCGCGAAAAAGGGTTTCCTTGCTGTATCAGGCACCACTAGAATGCAGGAGTCGAAGATGCTAACGAAAAATCCGCACGCGACAACATCGTATAAGCACACAGGAGGCCATGACAATGCAACGCACCATGCTGGTAATTCTGGGGCTGCTTGCCACTGCGTTTGTGGGTAACGCAGTCGCCCAGCATTACCCTTCACGCCCGATCCGCCTGATCGTGCCCTTTCCACCCGGCGGCAATGTCGATGTGTTCGGCCGCGTGCTCTATCGCGAAGCCGAGCAACACATAGGCACCAACTTTGTGATCGACAATCGTGGCGGGGCTAACGGTCTTATCGGCGCCGATGTCGTAAAGAATGCGACGCCCGACGGCTACACCATCCTCAACACGTCGTTCTCGTTCGCGGTCAACCCGGCCATCCGCAAAAAGATGCCCTTCAATATCGTGACCGACTTCACTCCAGTAACCAAAGTGGCTACGGGCCTGGGCTACACCCTCGCCGTCAATCCCAAATTGCCGGTCAAAACGGTCGCCGACCTGATTGCGTTGGCAAAAAAATCGCCCCTGCGATACAGCACGGCAGGTGTCGGTAACGGCCAGCATCTGACCGGCTCCCTGTTTGCCCGCATGGCGAAAATCGACATGCTGCATGTCCCATACAAAGGAGGTGGTCCTGCTGCAGCGGCAGCCATCGGCGGAGAAGTCCAGGTGCACTGGCCCGCCGCATCGGTCGGCATACCGCATCACAAAGCTGGACGCCTGCGCGTCATCGCATTCACCGGCGCAAAACGCATGGCGTCTATGCCGGAAATCCCGACTGTCGGCGAAACCGTGAAAGGCTATGTGGCTGACGCCGGCTGGCATGGCGTGTTTGGTCCGGCGAAGATGCCCAAGGCCGTTGTCAACAAACTGCAGCAGGCCATACACAAGGCTTTGCAGAATCCGAGAGTGCACGCCCACTTCTCCGACAATGGCTACGAGCCCAGCGGTGAAGCAACCGATGTTTGGGCCCGCGAGTTCCGTGCCGATGTAAAGCGGTTTGCCGAGCAGGCCAAGGCCGCCGGTATCGAGCCGCGATGACAGTGCCTAACCCGTCTGCAGCCCCACCCGGGCGGCCGACGTCCGCTCTAAAATAAATCCGGGGTGCCTGTGCTGGTCAGGCTCCAGCCGCAGCCTCCGGATTCCACTGGCCCTTGCGCATGCGGGTGATCGTGATGCTGGCAAAAATACCCTTTTGCGTGAACGGGTCGCCATCAGAGAATTTTTTTGCTTCGGCCCGGCTGTTGACGTTGACGATGAACAGGCTGCCGATCGCAGCCGTGCCCTCATCGTTCTGTGTTGCCCCCGCAAGCACCAATATCCCCTTCTGGCTGCCGAGGTAATCGCGATGTGGTTGCAGTACCGAGTCGCGAATGGCTGCAGTATTCGGTTTGTCGGCGCAGGAAATGGCCCAAAGCATGTCGTTCTCCATTCAATGTGGGCTTGAGGAAATACCAGGTTACGGAAACCGGCGCGGGAAAGCTATGATATTGCATTTACCGGCAGCACCCGCATGGAGGAATCCGCAATGACGCTCGCCTATAATCCCGCAAACCTGTTAGCTGTCAAGGTGATCGAAACCGAATACCGGAATACCGGCAAACGCAAACTGATCGCGCGCATCTACCAGCCACAGGGCTTGGGCCCGTTTCCGGTACTAGTCGATCTGCACGGCGGTGCATGGTCGCGCAAGGACCGTTATGCTAACGAACCGATGGCGCGCGCCATTGCCGCAGCAGGCATGCTGGTAATCTCGCCCGATCTGCGGCTTTCCGACGAAGCACCCTATCCTGCATGCTTACAGGATGCGCATTACGCCATCCGCTGGGTCAAGCACAACGCCAAAGAATGGAACGGTGATGTCGCCACGCTGGGCGTTCTCGGCAGTTCCAGCGGCGGCCATGTTGCCGAACTGCTTGGCATGCGCCCGCGTGACGTACGCTACGGCAAAATCCCGCTGCCCGAAGCGCCGCAGCTGGATGCCAGTGTCGCCTACGTCGCCACGCGTTCTCCGATCAGCGACCCGGTTGCGCGTCGCGCACAGGCCGAGCGCATGGGTAACAAGGAAATGATGAAAAAATCCGACACCTTTTTCGCGCCCGCCGACTCGATCCACGAGGGCAACCCGCAGGAAATCCTCGAGCGCAAGGAAAAGGTCGTCCTGCCGCCACTGCTGATCATGCAGGGCGGCGAGGACGACAACGTGATTCCGCCGATCCAGGAAAAATTCACTGCGACCTACCGCGCAGCCGGTGGCGACTGCCAGCTCGAAATTTTCGCAGGCTGCGAACACGAATGGACGGCAGTTCCAGGCCCGGACGCCGATCGTTCGCACCAGGTGGTTATGGCCTTTATCGCCAAGCAGCTTCGTGCCCTGCAGAAAGCGGCCTGAAAAAGCCTGAACAAAGAAACCCCGCTGCTGCGGGGTTTCTTTGTTGTGTGCGGTGCAGGGTGTGGACCCTCGGTGGCCGCACCGGCCTGTTACGTTTAGCATACACAACTTCCCCGCAACACTTCTCACCGGAGCAACATCATGAGCAACTCCAAGCGCAAACCTACCGGTAATGTTAGCGGCGCACGCGCACTCGTCGACGGACTGCTGCGAGAAGGTGTCGATCATGTGTTCGGCATACCCGGTACGCAAAATCTCGCCATTCTCGACGAGCTGCGCGTCACGCCGCAGATCCGTTTCATCCTGACCCGACACGAGCAAGGAGCGGCATTCATGGCCTACGGATTTGCCCGCGCCGCTAATCGGCCCTCGGTCGTCACGGTCACCGAAGGTCCCGGCGTCACCAACATCGTCACCGCCACCGCTGCCGCGTTCAAGGGCAACGTACCGGTGATCAGCATCACCGGCGTTCAGGAAAGCATCATGCGTGAACGCGATGCCACCCAAGACATGGACCAGATTCCGTTCATGCGCTCGATCACCAAGTGGGCCTACAGCATCCCCTACGTCGACAAGGTGCAGGAAGCCGTGCGCAAGGCATTCCGCGTCGCACTCACCGAGCCGCAGGGGCCGACGCACATCGAGGCTGCCAGCGAAGTGCTGCTACAGCAGGTCGCACCGGAAACCACCGCGCCTGCCGCATACCGTAACACCGTGCAGGCGGTATGCGATCCCGCGCAGATCGAGGCCGCGTGGGCACTGATTTCAAAAGCCCAGCGACCGCTGTTCGTGATCGGCCGCGGCGTCATGAAGGAAAAAGCCGTTGCAGCGATGCAGAAACTCGCTGACGCCACCGGCATCCCGGCGGCCGCGCTGCAATACTCCCCTGACGCGTTTCCGGCCAACCACCCACTGGCGCTGGGCCCGCTTGGCCGCAACGGTTTCGGCAGTGCCAACAAGGCCGCGCCCCAAGCCGACGTGATCATCGCGGTCGGCGCGCATTTCGACGTGTTCTCGACGATGTATAAGTACGGCATCTTCAGCGAGAGCGCGAAAATCATCCACCAGACCTCCGCCCCCGGCCAGATCGGCATCGTCTTCCCGGTAACGCTGGGCGTGGCCGGCTCTGCCACCAGCTTCATCAACGGCCTAGTCGCCCGCGCCGCAAAAAACAAGCCGTGCAAATCCTGGTTTGACGTTAGCGGCGCACGCGCCCAATACGACGCCGAGATCCACAGCATCTTGCGTCCCGAAGCCGAGCCAATCCAGCCGCAGTACGTCGCGCACATGATCCGCAAGGTGCTGCCCAAAGACGGCATCCTCGTCGTCGATGCCGGTAACGGCGGCAAGCACGTACGCAGTTATTTCAGCAGTTACGAGCCCGACTCCTTCCTCTGCATCGACGACTGGGCTTCGGTCGGCGGATCGCTGCCGATCGCTATGGGCGTCAAGCTGGCGCGGCCGGATCGTCCGGTGCTGTGCGCTTCCGGCGACATGGGCGCGATGTGCAACATCGGTGAACTGGAAACGGCAGTGCGTGAAAACATCGCCGTGGTCTACGTGGTGTTCAATGATCAGGGCCTCGGCAACGAGCGCGCATTCCAGAACGAGCATTTCGGCGGCCGCTATTTCGCGGTCGATTACAAAAATCCCGATTTCGGCGCACTGGCCAAGGTCTTCGGCGCACACGGCGAACACGTCACCCGCCCTGGCGACCTCGAAGGTGCCATCCAGCGCGCATTCGCCTGCGGCAAACCGGCTATCGTCGACGTGATGATCGATCAGAACATGCTGGCGCCGGTTGTGCACCGGGTCTGAATTGACGTGCAAGCCGTGAATCCGGATGTTGGGATTCCCGACTGCCCGATGGATGACGAATAATGGCTTTCTCTCGAGTGATCTGCAGTTCGCCTGACCATATTTCGGACTTTATCTGCTGGCCGCTTGCCCTCGCCGTTAAGCTCACGTAACACACACTCTGCCCAAGGAACCCTGCTCCCGGCGACGCCTGCGATGCTCCGGCCGCGACCCCGATCCGATGTCCGAACATTCCGACCACGTTCGCGTTAAACGCAAGTCATGGCTGCTGATACTTGCCGGCTTGCTTCTACTGGCGTGGATGGGCCACTGGTTGTGGGCGCGGTGGACGCATGTCTACATCGACGATGCGCGCGTTGACGGCGAAATCGTAACCCTCGCCAGCCGGGTATCAGGCTGGATCACCGAGCTGCCGGTCATACCCGGCGACACCGTCAAAAAAGGCGCCCTGCTGTTCAAGGTTGACGATCGCGATTCGCAGTTGCAACGCCAGGTGCTGGTCGCGCGGCTGGAAGCCGTTGAAAACCAGATGGCGGTGGTGCGTGCCCGTAGCGGTCAGGTCGACCAGGAAACCCAGGGCAAGTATCAGAGCGAAACCAGCCGGCTGAAGGCCGCAGAAGCGGAAGCCGCCGCACGCAACGCGGAGATGAAACAGGCCGCCGAGGACTATGCGCGCGCCCGCGACCTGGCTGCACGCAAATGGCTCTCCCCGCAGGCGATGGAACGCGCACGCACGACCTGGCAGCAGGCGCAGGAAAACCACCGCAAAGCGCTCGCCGACATTGCCGCAGTGCGCGGCACCCTGTCCGCTGCAGGCGGCAGCCGGCGCGAACTGCAGGTCATGGAACGCCAGCTGGGCGTGCTTGAAAATCAGGCTGAGGAAATCCGTGCTGAAATCCGCCGTCGTGACATCGACATCGCCGACCGCACCATCACCAGCCCCGGCGACGGCCGAATCGTGATGACCTTCGCGCGCAAAGGCGAGCATGTCTCCACCGGCCAGCGCATCCTAATGTTCCACGACCCGAACGACATCTGGATCCACGCCAACGTTAAGGAAACCGACATCGCCCAACTGAAACCGGGTATGAACGCCGAAATCAAGGTTGACGCCTATCCCGATCGCAAATTCGAAGGCGAGGTCTTCCGCATCGGTCGCGCTGCCACCAGCAAATTCGCATTGCTGCCGGATCCGAATCCGAGTGGCAACTTCACCAAGATCACCCAGCGTCTGCCGGTGCGTATCCGTCTCAAGCAGAACGACCCGCTGCTGAGACCCGGCATGATGGTCGAGGTGCACATTGCGACGCGCGGCAACGACTGAGGAGCTGTTTGAGCGCTACGGTCCAGCCTACCGCTGGTACGCGACGATCACGGTGATGCTGGGCACAATTTCGGCCGTGCTCACTACCACCAGCGTTAACGTCGCGATCCCCGACATCATGGGTGCATTCGGCATAGGCCAGGATCGCGCTCAGTGGCTCTCCACCGGCAACCTGGCGGCCATGACCGTGGGCATGCTGCTCAATGCTTGGCTGATGCACAACTTCGGCCAGCGCAACACGTTCATCGGTGCGTTGGTGGTATTCGTCGGCGCGCTGCTGCTCGCCGGCGTCGCCCCTAATGAAAACGTGCTGATCCTCGCCCGCATCATGCAAGGTGCGGTCGCGGGACTGCTTCAGCCGCTGGCGATGTACACGCTGTTCCGCGTATTCCCGCCCGAACAGCGTGGTGCGGCGATGGGTTTCTTCGGCATGAGCGTAATACTCGGCCCCGCCATCGGCCCCACGCTGGGCGGATTCCTGATCGACCTGTTCAACTGGCGCTTCATTTTCTTCATACCGATCAGCGTCACCGCGCTGGCGATACTCGCCGGCAGCGCCTTCCTCCCCGGGCGCGAGGAAACTACGGGACGCGTGCGTTTCGACGGGCCGGGCTTTGTACTGCTGTCGATCTGCATCGCAACGGCGCTGACCGCACTCTCCAACGGCCAGCGCGAAGGCTGGCAATCCGATTACTTACTGACCCTGATTGCGGTGTCGGCCCTCAGCGGCGGCGCCTTCGTGTTCTGGTCACTGCGTATTGAAGCGCCGCTGGTCGACTTACGGGTATTCACCAACCCGCAGTTTGCCGCGGCCGGAGCGGTTGCGGTGATCTATGGTGCTGGAATCTTTGGCTCGACCTACCTGGTGCCGCTGTTCGTGCAGACCGTGCAGCACGCCACTCCGCTCGCGGCGGGCCTGCTGCTGATGCCAGCCGGACTGATCATGGGCGTGCTGATGCCGTTCGGCGGGTATATGAGCGACCGCATGTCGCCGAACGTGCTAATCATGTCGGGGCTGCTGTTCTTTGCGGTCTCGGCGTTCTGGCTTGCCGGCGTCGATACCAACATGCCGCTCTGGACCATCGCCTTCAGCGTGGTACTGTCGCGCATCGGCCTTGCACTGATCAAACCCGCGCTTAACGTCACCGCACTGCGTGCGCTGGGTCCTGAACAGCTGAGCCAGGGTGCGGGCATGATCAACTTCACCCGCCAGATCGGCGGCGCGTTCGGCGTCAATCTGCTTTCGGT
>JAYOED010000003.1:0-55376 GCA_038106575.1 Burkholderiales bacterium | reverse complement strand
TGCTCGACCGACGCACGTTCTTTCATAGCGACACGTTGACGGCGATGCAGACCGCGGCCAATTCCGCTTCGATGGAACTGCTGAGAACCATGCAGGCGCTGCTGGCGCGGGCTGGCGTTCCAGAAGACCTACAAAGCGCAGGCGCGCTGCATTTTCTAGGCAAGGTCGTCCATGCACAGGCTTACACGATGGGGTTTCGCGACAGCTTCATGCTAGTAGGCGTCGTCTATATACTGGCGATGATTCCCGCCTGGATCATGGTACGCACGCGCGTGCGCTCGAAACCCGCTTAGCCGAACACCCTCTCGTAGAACACGGGTTCGACTTAGCGCATCGGATCCCTGAGCGTCTTCTGCGGCACGCCCAAACGCGTGCGTAGCGCCAGCACGGTGCGTATGCCCTCGATAACCACCGTGGGGCAAGCAATGCTGCGTTCGAATCAGCCGCGGACGTGCTTGTTGAAAAACTCCAGCGTACGCTTCCATGAAAGCGCTGCGGCGGCTTCGTCGTAACGCGGCGTGGTGTCGTTGTGGAAGCCGTGGTTGGTGTTGTCGTAAAAATGCACCGTGTAATTTTTGCCGTGTGCCTTCAGCGCTTCTTCATAGGCCGGCCAGCCCTTGTTGATGCGCTCATCGAGACCTGCGTAATGGATCAGCAGCGGCGCCTTAATCTTTGCAACGTCATCTGCCGATTTCGGCTGGCTGCCGTAATACGGTACAGCGGCAGCAAGATCCGGCATGCGCACCGCCAGCGCGTTGGACACACTGCCGCCAAAGCAGAAACCGACCACGCCCATTTTGCCGGTGATCTCGGGACGCGATTTCAGGAATAGCGCGCCGTTGTAGAGATCCTCGCTGCGCTTCTTTGCGTCCTGCTCCCTGAACATCGTGCGGCCCTTATCCTCGTCACCAGGATAGCCGCCCATCGGGAACAGCGCGTCGGGCGCGAAAGCTACGAAATTCTCCAGCGCCAGCCGCCGCACCACATCTTCAATGTAGGGGTTGAGCCCGCGGTTTTCGTGAATGACCAGGATGGCCGGCAGCTTACCCGACGCTTTCGCAGGCTGCGCCATGTAGCCGCGCATCTTGCCCGAGCCGCTGGGCGAATCGTATTCCACGTACGCGGTCTTGATCCGCGAATCGTCTTTCTTCACCTGATCCGCCCACGCGAAATTCGGCTGCAGGCTTTCCAGCATCGCCGCTGCCGTCATGCCGCCCAGCGCATACTTGCCTGCAAGGTCGAGAAACTCGCGGCGGGTGATACCGCCGTGCACGTAGCCGTCAAACAGCTTCATCACTTCCTGCGGATATTCGCATGCCTTCCTGCGTCCCTTCACTTCCATCACGACCTCCTGTGTCACCCGGTGAATGATCCCGATACAGCAAATGCCACTGTATCCCTTTTCCAGAATAGCGGAAGAAGAAAAGAAATTCCCGCACCGACCGTGCATTAGCATTTCATTGACAATTTCCCGTTACAACTTGATCCCCAGCAGCTTCGCTGACGTCTCGCCGAGCATCATGCGTTTCTCGGCATCACTGAACCCGCTGGCGTTGAGAATGTGATCCACCGACTGGCTCTGCCACGGAATCGGATGGTCGGTGCCGATAACCAGCCGGTCGACGCCAACTTCATGCGCGAGATGACGCAGCGCCTCGTCGGTGAACACCAGCGTGTCGTAATACATGTCGCGCAGGTACTCTGTCGGCTTCTTCTTTAGCTTGACGCCGGTATCCATCTCAGGCGCGACCCGTAGCGCGTTATCCGAGCGTGGTGCGTACGAGGGCAGGAAGCCGCCGCCGTGCGCCGAGCAGATCTTCAGGCCCGGGAAAAGGTCGAGCGTACCGTCAAAGATCAGATGCGACAGCGCAATGGTCGTATCCAGCGGATTGCCGATGGTATTCGCCAGCCAGCCGTTGCCGCCAAAGCGTTTGTTCAGTTCCGGCGTGCTGCGCGGATGGATGAAGATCAGCACACCGAGTTCCTCGGCTTTTTTCCAGAACGGGTGCAGGTACGGATCGGAAAATTCCTTACCTGGAATGCTGGTTCCGACCGCAGCGCCGCGCAGGCCGAGATTTCTCACCGCGTGCTCGAGCTGTTCGGCCGCTAGCTCAGGAAACTGCAGCGCCACCGAAGCGAACGCGACAAAGCGGTCAGGATGCTGGCCGCACCAGTCGGCAAGTTTTTCATTCTGGATGCGCACCACCTCGGCCGCAACGTCGCGCTCGGTGTGGTACCACAGCGGATTGATCGACAGCGCTTCCATGTCGATGCCCTGCTCGTCCATCTCGGCGATGCGCCGCGCACCGACTTCGCCAACGCCCGGACCGCGCTGCTCCTCGACCGTCTGGCCCAGCAGATCCAGTGCCTCTTTCACCACGCAGTGCGCATGCACGTCGATGGTCTTTACCCGTTTGCCGCCCACCACCACCTGGCGGCGGCGTCCGCCCGCCGGCTGTCCGGCAGTGGCGTTGGTCATGCTGCAGCCGGTAAAAACGAGGCCGCTGTCGCCGCAGCACTCCGAATTGCGTATAGTCATTGCCTTCCCCCCCCCTGATTGCAACGGGCCGCGCCCGTCAAAAATTCGGGCCAGCGGCCGGCTCCTGTGGAGAACCGGCAACCAGCCCGCGTGTACTGCGTGTGGCTTACAGCTTCTTCAGTTCGGCGAGCAGTTCATCGCTCGTCGGAATCGTTCCCTGCGGATAGACCTTAGCGTAGCGAACTACACCCTTGGCATCGATCACATAGGCGGCGCGCTTGTCCATGCCGCGCTCGTCGTTGAAGATGCCATAGGCCTGGCCTACCGCGCCATGCGGCCAGTAATCCGACAAAAGCGGAAACGGCACACCACCTAGGAAATCAGCCCAGCCCTTGAGGCTCGGCACCGGATCGGCACTGACCTGAAGAATTTCGACGTTCAGTGCTTTGAATTTTTCGTAGTTCTCACGGAACCCTTTGACTTGGTTCGTTCATCCACCGGTGAACGCAAAAGGCATGAATGCGACCACGACATTGCGGCCCTTAAAGCTGGATAGCGATACCTTCTGGTCGGAGTTGTGCGAGCCGAGCGAAAAATCCGGCGCTGCGGTGCCTGCCTGAACTTCCATGCGGTTTCTCCTTGTTGTCTGAATCTGCACCCCAAGAATACCAGCGCAGCGCCGTCCGCACCATCATCTGTCCGGATCGTGCAGCCCCTGCATTACAATCGTTGAAAAACAAGGAGCAACCCTAAATGGATCATGGGATTTGGGCGATTTGGTACGACATAGCGCCCGCGGCCGTGACGCCGGCTCCCCGGTGCCGCAGTTCAACCCGATTGCCAAGGTGCCGGTGCTGGAGCGCGACGACGGCCGCGGTCTCTACGACTCACCGGTGATTATCGAATACCTCGATCATTACGGTAGCGGCTCCCAGCTGATCCCGCTCGATTTTGAAGGGCGCATCGAAGTAAAACGCTGGGAAGCGCTCGCCGACGGCATCACCGAAGCCGCCGTCGAAATCAATCATGAATACCGCAAGCCCAAGGACAAGCGGCGTTCTGTTGAATGGTTCTCACATCTGCAGCTGAAGATCGACCGTGGTATTGCGGCGATGGAAAAAGACCTCAGCCATAGCATGTTCTGCTGCGGTGAAAGTTTCACACTAGCCGACATCGCGGCCGACTACGCGCTGGGCTATCTGGATTTCGGGCTAGCGGATTACGACTGGCGCAGCCGTCATCCCAAACTCGCGAAACTCGCCACACTACTCAACGCGCGCGAGTCCTTCACAAGCACAGCGCATCACAAGATGGGCTGACCAGCGGACGAAGTCCCCTCAACCGCCCGGCATCTCCGCAAAAGCGCTATCCGGCGATTTACCTGCGATGGTGGTGCGGTGTAGCTTACGCTTGTATTTTGTCCGATCGAAGGTCGTAGCGCGATGCAGGGTGCAGCGGTTGTCCCACAGCACCGCATCGCCATGACTCCATTGGTGGCTGTAAACGTATTTTGGTTGTGTGCAGTACGACGTCAGTTCATCAATAAGCCGCGCGCCTTCTTCAGGGGGCATGTCGGTGATTTCCTGCGCGTGCGCGCCGACGTAGAGCGCCTTGCGGCCGTTGACCGGGTTGGTGCGCACCAGCGGATGGTTGACGATGTGGCGCTGCCGGTCTTCGTCCCTGTAGCCCTTGTCGCTGGCCGCGTCACGCAGCGTCACCCGGTGCAGCGCAGTCATGTGTTCGAGCACGGTCTTACGTTCGGTGGGCAGGTCGGCCCAGGCCGCCCGCGCGCTGGCGAATTCGGTGTTGCCGCCCACCGGCGGCACGATGCGCGATGCCAGTAGCGAGGCCAGCGCCGCCACCGGCTTGAACGAACTGTCGCTGTGCCAGTCTTCGTTGCGCGCCCGGTGCAGCACCGACGGATGGTCGAGCGGCAGGAAATTGCCGTCCTTGCCAAGATTGGTCATCACCGAGATGTGCCCCGGGTTCCAGTCATTGCCGGGGTGCGCAATCATGGTTTCGAGTTCGCCAAAGTTGCGGCTGAATGCGATCTGCGATTCGTCGTCAAAGTGCTGGTCGCGGAACACTAGTACCTGGTGTTCGTTGAAAGCATCCCAGATCGCGCGGAAATCCTCGCGTGGTACGGGAACCGTCAGATCGATACCGGTCACCTCGGCGACGAACAGCGTATGCAGTTTCTTGATCGTGATGCGTGATTGGATGGAATCCATAACTCTTCCCCTGCCAGACGGGATTAGACCATTGTTCCTAACGCACCCTCTTCACCAGTTCCACGCCTTCGATCAGCGCCACGCCGTTCTCTTTTGCGTAGGCACGGGCCTGCTCGGTCAATTCGCCCGCGGCCACGTAGCGGCATTGCCGCGCCTCGCGCTTCTCACCGTATTCCAACAGCTCGCGGATCGGCTCAACACCCGTGCGCACCACCTTCCAGCGCCGCGCACTAACCAACGTCACGTAACCAAGTTTTTCCAGCTCGAAATCCGCTGCGCCCTTGATGCGCTTGACGACAAAGCCCTCGGCCTTGAAGCCAGGTTCCAGCGCCTGCGCGAATTCCTCCCACGGCATGGCGCGGATCTGCTCCAGCTTACTTTCCAGCCGTTCGCCGCCGGGTTCGCGGAACTGTTTCCAGATCACCATCAGGGTGATGACAGTAAAGGGCGTGGTGGCGAATACCGCATAGCCCCACGGCATAAAGTTCTGCACCAGCGCAAAGGTAGCGAGTGCGCACAGCGCGCTCACCCACCAGTCCTTACGCATCAGGATGCCGAACAGCGAGTTTTCTGGCAGTTTCATGTCATCGACCTGATAAATGTGCACTGCATACCGATGCAGGCCGTGTCTCCCCGGCTGTCCCAGCGTGTCGGTACTAGGGCGTTCGGATCACTCAACCTTTGAGGATACGCAGCACGTCGTCGGTTTTGGTGACCCAGCCCATCTTCGATTCAAAGTTGTAGAGCGTGGCCTGGCGCACGAAATCCGGACCGGTGTGGTCCATCGCATCTTCGATGAGAATGGGCCAGAACTCCCGAAAGTAGGCTTCGCGCGCGGTACTTTCCACACACACGTTGGTGGCCACGCCGGTGAACAGCAGGTGGCGGATGTCGAGACCGTTCAACTGGTTCTCCAGCGTGGTGCCGGCAAATCCGCTGTAGCGCGACTTCTGCACCACCAGGTCGCCGGGTTCGGGCTTAAGGGCGTCGATGATCTCCCAGCCCCAGGTGTCCTGGACGATCAGCTTGTCGCGATCGGCGGGCCGCTCGCGGATCATGCGGAACGCCATCTGTTTGCGGATGTTGGGCGAATGCGGTCCGCCGGCGTCGCTGAGGTCGGGCTTGTAGCCGAACTGCAGGTAGATCACCTTGACACCTGCGGCCCGCGCCGCGGGCAGCAGGCGCTGGTTGGCGGCGATGACCGGACAAATGCGCGCCTCGTCGATACCGGTGCCCAGATCCAGCATGCCGCCCTTGCTGGCATAGGCGTTCTGCATGTCCACCACCACGATAGCGGTGCGCTGTATGTCAATTTCGACCTCCTGCGGGCGCGCATTGAGCGCAACCATCGAGCCGGTACTGGCGCGGTCCTTGACGGTATTCATTGCGGATAGACCTCGTTTAGCAGTGCGTTAACGGTTGACGACCTTGCGGTATTCGGGGGACGGGGTGTGCTGGGCTGGCCATTTCAAACCGTCCTCGAACCGTGCGAATACGCTGGCGTGGCGGGCAAACGCCCCCTCCATAAGCGCCACGGAAACGATTTCGACAATAGCGGGGTCTTCGTAGCCGGCCGTGCGCAGCGCATTGAACTCGGTATCGGTCATAGTCTCGTTCAATGTGAGCTTGCGCGCCACCCGAAACACCGCTTTCTCTGCCTCGGGCAGGTCGGCGTTCTCGAAATCATGGAGTTTTTCGATTTCAGCGGCGCTCAGCTGCAGACGATCGATCAGGTCAGACTTGTGGAAGTTGATGCAGCGCGGGCAGTCGGTCGCTACCGCGCACACCATCGCGATGCGGTTCATGAGTTCACGCGGCACGTGGCCCTTGAGCAATTCGAGCTGCTTCTGCAGTTCCCACCAGGCCTTGAGCAGCGTTGGCACCACCGCAAAGAAACCGAACAGCGGACCCAGCCAGCGCGGATCCTTGACCCTGCAGATTTCGTCGTAGATCTGCTCCACTTCGACGGGACCTTCGCCGGGCTTGACCAGCTTGACCGGCCTGATTTCAGCATTGCTCATCGGGGGATTCCAGTTCGACAGGACAGCGGATATTTTGAGGTGCTATTGTAGGCAAAAAAAACGCAGGGGTCAGCACGCACCGGCTTCATGTTCCTCAGGTTTCGCGGATAATCTGCGGCAGAGCAGAAAACCTTTCCCGTTTCTCCGAATCACGATCACCATGGCCACCGCTTTCGATTTCACTCCGCTGCTGCCCCCCACCCTGCCCCCCGCCGCTGCGCGCTGGAACGGGCGCGTCAAATTCGACTTCACCGGAGGCAACAACGATCCCGATGCGTTGCCGTTGGACGGGCTGGTCGCAGCAGCCAATGCCGTACTGCGGCGCGAGGGGCGTACGCTCGCCACTTACGGCCTCAACAGCGGGCCGCAGGGCTACCGCGCGCTGCGCGATTTTCTGGCGGTGAAGCTCAGGCGCGATGCCGGCATTCAATGCAGCGCCGACGACATCCTGATCACTTCGGGTTCGCTGCAGGCACTGGACCTGGTGAACCACACGCTGCTTGCGCGCGGCGACACGGTGATCATCGAGGAAGACTGCTACCAGGGTTCAATCAACCGCCTGCTGAAACTCGGGGTCACGCCGATGGGCCTGCCGTTGGACCGCGAAGGCCTGCGCATCGACGCGCTGGAAAACGCACTCGCCGATCTTAAGCGCAAAGGCGTTCGCCCCAAGTATATCTACACGATACCAACAGTGCAGAACCCCACCGCCACCATCCTGCCGCTGGAGCGGCGCAAGGCGCTGCTCAAACTCGCCGCGGATTACGGCGTGCCGGTATTCGAGGACGACTGCTACGCCGACCTCATCTGGTCGGGCGAACGCCCGCCCGCGCTGCATGCATTGAGCACCCGCAACAACGTGATCTACATCGGCTCGTTTTCCAAGACCATCGCGCCGGCACTGCGCGTGGGCTACATCGTCGCGCCATGGTCAGTGATGTCGCGCATGCTGCCGCTGAAAACCGATGCCGGTTCGGGTGCACTGGAGCAGATGGTGCTCGCCGAATACTGCAACGCGCATTTCACCCAGCACGTGTCGGTACTGCGCAAGGCACTGCGCGCAAAGCTGGTGACGCTGATGGAAGCAATGAAGGAACAGTTCGGCGCAGCTGCGGAGTTCGACGACCCCAAAGGCGGGATATTCCTGTGGTTGAAGCTGCCCGACGGCGTGGATGCACTGAAGTTATTTCAACTAGCGCAGGCCGCGGGCGTGGCGATCAACCCGGGGCCCGAGTGGTCGGTAAATAAGGCGCACTCGGCGAGCCGCCTGCGGCTGTGCTTCGCCAATCTTAGCCACGAGGAAATCAGCCAAGGCGTTACCACGCTAGCGGAAATCTGCAACAAGAACTTCGGCGTACCGGGTTGAAGCACCGGCACCACAGACATCACTCAAAAACTGGAGTACGCTGCAGGATTGCTGCAGTCCCTCGTCAAAATGCCGTGGCCCCTCGACTAAGCGCGTGAAGCCGTCGGCAGCTGTCTGCCCGCCGCCCATTGCATCTGCAACAGGTGCTACGATTCGCTATCAGCCGCCGGTTTTGCGGCCGGAGATCCAATCGAGGAGCCCCCATGTCCGCCTCCACCCCCTTCAAGACTCCCATCGTCGACGCTCTGTCCGTACGCGTGCTTGTCGATTCGCGCTATGAGCGTTTCCTGCCGCGGATGTCGCATCCCCACGTAAAGGTCGAGCACATCGGGCGCATCTACGGCAGACCTGACATGACGCTGGCCTGCGAATGGGGACTGTCGCTGCACCTGACTTCAGAGAAAGACGGCGCCAAGACCCAGTACGTGCTCGACTTCGGCTACACACCGGAAATCATCAACCGCAATTTCGAACTGCTTGGCGTGGAACCCCAGAAGATCAACGGCCTGATTCTCAGCCACGGCCACCTCGATCATTTCGGCGGTTTGCAGGGGTTCGTGAAACACCACCGCGCGCAGATGCGCGACGACCTCGCGTTGTATGTCGGCGGCGAAACCATTTTCCGCACCAAGTGGATCAAGGAAGGCGGTGAACCGCAGCTTTGGTGCACGCTTGATCGGGCAGCGCTCGAGGCACAAAAGGTGCTGCCGGTGTGCTGCCCGAAGCCGCAGGCCCTTGAAGGACCCTTCACTTCAGGCTACATCGAGCGCAACTCGTTCGAGGAAGTCACTGGCGGTTCGCTGGTGGTGGATGACCATTTCACCGAGGCTGAACGCGAGGGCAAGCTTGTCAAGGACACCCACCCCGACGAGCACGCGACCTGCTATATCGTCAAAGGTAAGGGTCTGGTGGTGATTTCATCTTGCGGCCATACAGGCATCATCAACACGGTGCGAAGCGCGATGAAGGCCGCCAATGTCGACAAGGTGCATGCGGTGATAGGCGGCTTCCACCTCGGCGTCGCGCAACTGGACTACCTGCAGCACACGCTCAAGGAACTCGAGGCGATCAATCCCGACGTGATCTTGCCAATGCACTGCACCGGTGAGCGTTTCATCAACATGCTGCGCGAAAAAATGCCGGATCGGGTCATCTTCTCGAATGTCGGAAGCTGTTATACCTTCGGTGGATAACGCGCTGCCCTGATGGCACAGCAACGCCCCCAACCCCGGCGACCGATCAGTCTCAAGGTTTAAAGCATCGCGCAGGCTTTGACTACGATCACAGCCAGTATTGTCTGGTCTAACGTATCCTGGTTCGCGGCGACCGGCCATATTGATCCGTTTTTCACAACGTGAGCAGCGATGAGCACGCACCGTTGCCGTCAGAAATGGTCTACCATTGCGGCGCATCCATGCAGTTGCTAGAACAGGGCTACCCGCCCCGCCGTTTCTTTCAATAACAAGATCGTTTTCTGGAGAGCAAGCATGCGCATTTCAAAATTGGGCGGGGGCCTGCTGGTCCCGCTACTGGTCATCGGCGTCATCGGTACTGCAGCCGCGGCTTATCCCGAAAAAGCAGTACGTTTCATCGTGCCGTTCAGCACCGGCGGCGGAACCGATCTGCAGGGTCGCCTGCTCGCCGACAAGCTCCGTCAGGGCCTGAACCAGCCCTTTCTGGTGGACAACCGCACCGGCAATGGCGGACTGATCGGCGCGGAGGTCGTGGCCAAGGCGCCGAACGACGGCTACACTGTACTGATGACCTCGGCGTCAATCTCGCTCAACGCCGTCCTTCAGAAAAAATCTATCCGCTTTGACCTGCTGAGGGATCTCGATCCGGTCACCTGGGTCAGCAACACGGCACTGGTGCTTGCAGTGCATCCCAGCGTTCCCGCCAGATCGGTCAAGGAACTTGTCGCCATTTCCCAGCGTGCGCCGAACGGCCTGAACATCGGCGCCAACGGCGTCGGTACCACCAGTCATCTCTCTGCTGAAATGTTCAAGCAGTTCACCAAGGCCAAAAGCGTGATTGTCCAGTACAAGGGCGGCGGGCCGTCGGGACTGGCACTTGCCACCGGTGAGACCGACATGCTGTTCAACACGCCGACGGCGCTGATGCCGCATCTTATCGCCAAGCGCATCCGTGCACTGGCGGTTTCCACCGAGAAACCAACGGCGTGGAATCCCGACCTGCCGACCATGAACGCCGTCTATCCCGGCTTCGTGACCGACCAGTGGTATGCGGTATTCGTGCCCACGGGAGCGCCGAAAAACGTGGTGACCACGCTGCAAGGGCAGATCAAGAAAGCGCTGGAGACGAGGGAAGTGCGGGAGTTCTACAAGCAGCAGGCGCTGGATCCGGTGGGCAGTGCGCCCGCGGAACTGACTTTACTGATCAAGGGTGAAATCGCGAAATATACCAGCGTAGTGCAGAAAGCCGGCATCAAGACCCGGTAAGCACGTCCGGCCTGACTGCAAGATCAGGGCGCCTGAAAGAAACAGGGCTGCGTATCGTAGCCCTGTTTCTCCTCCTCCTTCAATCGTTCAGCGGAGACAATCAGGCCATCGCCGGTTCCAGCATGAAAACGAGCGCCGGTTTTTTCGCCACTAAAAAGAAACGCTGAATCTCTTCAGCGGCCGTATTCCTCGTGCTTAGGCAGTTCCGGAGTTTCGACGAACCAGGCCGCTTTCGATCCCCAGAAGATGCTGGCGTCCGGCTTGAGATCGGGCGTGCCGTCCAGTGCACCGGCGGGAATCAGCATGTTTTCGGTTCCGGTCACTTTATGAGGCATACGCGTGCCGCATTGCGTGCAGAAATTCACCGCAAAACGCTTTGCGCCGGGCAAATCAAATTTTTTAAGAAGCGATTCCCCGGACAGCCATTTGAACTGGCCAGCGGGCAAGAAGATGTTTGCTGCGTGGGCGGTGCCGGTCGTCTTACGGCAGCGGGTGCAGTGACAGTATTTGAACAGCACCGACGGCGGAGCGATTTCGAATCGTACCGATCCGCACAAGCAGCTTCCGGTAACAGGTCCATGCTGGCTCATGAGTTCTCCGTGAGGTTTACTGGGGTTTCAGGTTGCGGTCCCATAGGTCGAAAATCCTGGTCCATGTGTGTTCGGCAGCAACCGGGTTGTAGACCATGCGCTCGGCGAAGCAGAAGCCGTGCTGGGTTCCGGGCAGGGTTTCGAGCGTATGCTTCGTCCCGGCTTTTTTCAGCGCGGTAGCAAGATCGCTGACATCTTTTTCGGTTACCGAGGCATCCCTCTCGGCGAAAGCATAATAAAGCTCGCCTTTGATCTGATCGAGCAGCAGATGCGGTGAGTCTTCCTTGTCGGTGACAATGCCAACTCCGTAGAGCGAAGCTGCGGCCTTCATGCGCGGAAACCGCGCCGCCGCAGTGGTGATGTAACGCCCGCTCATGCAGTGGCCGACGCAGCCCACCGCACCCTCCGAAACCTTGTCCTGCGCATCGAGCCAAGCAATGAATGCGGCCGTGTCGTCGGCAACATCGGCATTGGTCAGACTGTTCATCGCAGCCTTGATCACCGCTGACATCGGATCATTGCGGCGGGGCACGTCGAAACGGCATGTACCGAGCCGGTAATACATGTCGGGTAGCAGGCAGAAATATCCGTGCTTGGCGATGCGCCGCGCCATGTTGCACAGTTCTTCACGGAATCCCGGGGCATCCATGTAGAAAATGATCCCGGGAAAACTGCCCGGGGCATCAGGGCAGGCCGCAAATGCGGAGCATTTGCCGTACTTGGTGGTGACGGTGACGTTCTGTTCGATTAGGGCCATGTGGATGTTGTCTCTTCTTCGGAGCTTGAATTAAAACATCGATTGTTGCGGTGCGGAATACAAAAAGAACTGATGTTTTACCCGTAATTTGAATAGAATGCACAGGAGGATTCGAATTCGTCCACAAATTTAACGAAACCTTTCCATCTGTTGTCAATGACCTAGCCCTCGTTACGCAGTCCGGACGGGATTCAAGAACAAGGCTTGCGCAAGTACAAAAACGGCACATACTGGTGGATCTGATCCGCCAAAACACAATTGTTGGAATAAAGGAGGAAATACAACATGAAACTTCATCCCACCGGAGCCGTCCGGCTGCTTTTCATGGCCATTGCCGCAACGCTGACTTTCTCCGCAGCGCCAGTCAGCGCACAAACCACCATCAACGTGACCGCAATCGACGGTTACCCGCCACGGGCGCTCTGGGTGAAGGAATTCATCAACTTCTACATACCTGAAGTCAACAAGCGCCTCGCTAAGGAAAACAAGTACAAGATCCGCTGGAACCAGGCGTGGGGCGGGCAGATCGTCAAGCCACGGGGCGTACTGGAAGGACTGCAGAAAGGCCTGGGCGACATCGGAATCGTCACTACGGCGATTTACGGGGACAAGATGAAGGTCATGTCGGTTGCCTACATGACGCCCTTCACAACCACCGATCCGGCGCTGGTTGCCAGAACGATAGACGAAATCGCTGAAAAATTTTCCGGCATCAAGAAGACTTTCGATTCCTATAACCAAGTCTATCTCACGAATTCCGTGGTCTTCGATAGCTACCAGATGTTCTCGAAGAAGGAAGCCAAGGCATTGTCTGATTATTCAGGAATGAAAATAGCGAGTGCCGGGCCCAACCTTCGCTATCTGCCGCCGACCGGCGCAGTAGGCGTTGCCGGCAGCCTGAACAACTACTACAACATGATCCAGACCGGCGTTGTCGACGGCTGCATGCTCTGGCCCGAAGCAGCGGCCACTTTCAAGCTCGCCGAAGTTGCGCCTTACATGATGAAAGCCGACATCGGCACGATGAACAGCAAGGTCGTCACCGTCAACAAGGCGTTCTGGAACAAGCTGCCGCCTGAAGTGCAAAAGATTTTCAGGGAAGTCGCAATCGACTACCGCGATCATCTGGCCAAGCTCGCTACTAGCCTGGGTGACGCAAGCCTCGCCAAGTACAAGGCAGCCGGCGGCAAGGTCTTTTCCCTTTCGGCGGGTGATCGCAGCAAGTGGGTCAAAACCATTCCCAACATCGCTGAAGAATGGGCAAAGGATCTGGACAAGGAGGGACTGGAGGGAACGGCGATGCTGACTTATTACATGGACCGGATGCGCGCCGCCAAGCAGCCCATAGAGCGCCAGTGGGACAAGGAGTAAACAGCACCTCCTGATACGGGCATGAACGACACCAGATCCGCACCGGATTTTCGGCCCCAGGGATCGTTCGACCAGCTAGTCGTTGGCATGAACGCCCTCGGATCGTTCTGGATTCTGTTGCTCGTTCTGCTCGTCACCTTTGATGCCCTCGGCAGGACGTTTCTGAATCTGCCCATAGAGGGCACCCACGAGATGATCCAGATCTCGGTCGTGGGAATCGTGTTTCTGCAGCTTGCCGACACGATCCGGATCGACAGGCTGACACGCTCCGACTCGCTTCTCGCCATCCTGGATCAGCGTTGGCCGCGCCTGGGGGCTGCACTCCAGTGTGTTTATTGCATGCTAGGTGCGGTCTTCATGGGCGTCGGACTGTGGGGATCCGTCCCGCTGCTCAAGGAGGCGATTGAACGCGGCTCATACATCGGAAATGACGGCATATTCACTGCGCCTGTCTGGCCTGTGAAAACGATCATCGTTCTCGGCCTCACGGCGTGCCTGATCCAGTTTCTCTGGCTAGGCCTTGCTGCCTTCAGGCAGACGCAACGCCATCGCTGAGTTGTCCGGATCAACTATCACATGACTTCCCAAACCGGGAACTTAACGGCTGTCCAATGATTTCAGTGCCGAACGCCTAGCAAGGAAAGTACCGCTGCAAATGGAGATGACCAGCATTAGCGTTGGTATTGCCTCGGTAGTGGCAATCGTCATTATGATTTATTCCGGCGTGCACATCGCCGTTGCGCTCGGCCTGATCTCGTTTACCGGAGTGCTTCTGCTCAAGAATCCCGACGTTTCCTTCAACCTGCTGTCCCTGGCTATTGCGGACTCCGTGTCCGAAGAGGCCTTTGCAACCGTTCCCCTGTTCGTGATGATGGGTCTGGTAGTAAGTCATGCCGGGCTGGGGCGAGACGTCTATGAAATCGTCAACGAACTTTTCCGGCCGGTACGCGGCGGTCTGGGCATGGCCACCGTCGCGGCGAACGCGATATTCGCTTCCGTAACCGGTTCGTCCATCGCTTCTGCCTCGGTATTCGCCAAGGTCGCCATACCGGAAATGCTGCGATTCCGCTACGGAAAGCGCTTTGCCGTGGGCATAGTAGCCGGCAGTTCGGTTCTTGGTATGATCATTCCACCCAGCGTAATGCTGATCATCTACGCAGTCGTCACTGAACAGTCGGTGGGTGCCATGTTTCTCGCGGGCGTGCTGCCCGGCATCCTGCTTGCCGCGGCGTACTGCGTGGCCATTCCGCTTTTTTTTCTAATCGCGCCGCGTTTTGTCGGAATCGACATCGTTCGCGGTGAAGGCCTACCACTGCGCCAGCTGATGCTGGACCTGTTCAGCAAGCTCGGGCCGATCGTGATCCTCGTACTCACCGTGCTCGGCGGAATCTATGGGGGGGTGCTGACGCCGGTCGAGGCAGGGGCTGCGGGCACCGTAATGGCAATGATCCTCGGGGCAATCAAGCGACGGCTGACTTTCAAGATCATCTGGCGCGCACTCGTGGAAACAGGCCACATCACGGCGAACATCCTTTTCCTGATCATTGCAGCCTCCATTTACAGCCGGATGCTCGGGATTGCCGGCCTGCCGACCGTCTTTGGCGAATGGGTCGAGTCCATCGGCCTGTCATTCACCGGTTTCATGGTGCTCTACGTGATCGTTCTGCTGCTGCTCGGCACGATACTCGACACCGCGTCCATCATTCTCATCGTGGTTCCCTTGTTCCTTCAGGCGCTCGATCCGTTCAATATCAATCTGGTGTGGTTCGGAATAATCACCGTGATTGGTGCGGAAATCGGCCTGCTGACCCCGCCTTTCGGAATATCATGCTTCGTTATTCGCGCCACGATCGATGATCCCTCAGTCACCCTGAATGACGTTTTCATGGGTGCACTGCCCTTTGCGGCAGTGATGCTGAGTGTATTAGCGATCCTGATCGTATTTCCGCAGATCAGTCTTGCGCTGATTTGACTGGGACACCCGGCGTCAGACCATAAAGTCGTATTCAATGCGGCAAAACGGTTTACGAAGGCGATCCGCCGCGACCAACTGATGCGGGATGCCAGATAGTTCGGTTTCTGCTGGCGGATGAACGACCAGTTGCTCACGAACGCCGAACACTGGATCTTCATCGATGTACGGATCGTCATGATGAAATATCTCGGTAACCACGGGGCGGAGTCTCTCGGCAGTAATTGAAAAATGATAATGCGCAGGACGCCATGGACGACGTCCGGTTGCCCTCAGCATCTCGCCCACGGGACCATCTTCCGGCACGGTATAAGGCGCGGGCCTTACCGTGGTGAAGGCATATCTGCCGGCTTCATCGGCCTTCATGCGCCGCCGCAGATTGTATTCGGGTTGTCTCGGATCCTGATTCGAGTACAACCCGTTCGCAGCAGTCTGCCATATGTCGAGTACGGCCCCGGATAACGGTTTGCCCGTGGCCGCGTTCATGATCCGTCCGTAAAATGCGACATGATCGCCTTCGTTGTCGCCGATCATGTCGCCACCCACCTCCAGCCATGGCGCGCCGGCGATGTAAAACGGCCCGAGGTTGCTGTACTCCGTGCGCCCGTCGCCGCTGTTCAGCATATCCACTAGCGCAGTCAGCCCCAGCACATCGGAGAACAGTATGAATTCGTTGCGCTCCGGCGAGGATATCTCCCCGGCGCGCCACAAAAGCTCCATCGTGTATTGCCATTCTTCATGCGTAAGCCGGGTTTCCTTGGCAAACGCATGCAGGTGATCAGCAAGTTTTGACAGTACCGACATCAGCCTTGGATTGGTTGTTTTACCGCAGTAGGCAATGAACGCATCGGTGATCGTATTTTTATCGACAGACCGCATAGAAACTCCTCCGTTGCGGAAAATAATGGCAACTCACGGTACGAGGCTGCATCGTTCCGGCTCTTAGGTAACAGAAAATCGGCGAGATGCGCAACAAGGAAAAAACTAGCGGCGGCACCGTAAACATTGCACCCCTGGAATGAACATTCTCCCGGTCGCCTCCGCCCCGGACCCGGGTTATTTTCCCGCAGCCTTGCCGTGATCGTGATGCTGATAATGCTGCCGCAGCAGATCCATGCCGTAATCGTTGCCGTTGGGCGTGCGAGCAACGGTATGGACGTGATTGCGCGTGGGCGTATTCGATCGGGCAAGCGCAATCGGTTGCTGGTAATCGAACTCGATCAGTATCACCGGACTGTGAATGCGGTAATAAAACACGCTGTCCGCCCCGGATGAACCGGGCTGAACTCGGGAAGCGTAAATTCTTGTTGTCCGTCAGGCAAGCTATACATATACGCTTTCACGCGACGGTCAATTCAAAGGAAATACAGCTGATCCCGGCGGATTATTCCGCTTTGCAGCAACCCGGTACGGCAACGACGGCGGTCAGGCTTCCGAGCTATACCGCCGCCGGATTTCACCCACAATATCTTCTAGCCGTCAACGCTTGGCAATCCCTGCATTCTGGATAAGTTCGGCAAATCGCGCTTTTTCCGATTTCACTAGCGCGCCAAGCTCCTGCGCTGAACCGGGCCAGGGCTGGATGCCCAGTGAATTCAGACGCGAGCTCAGTGCCTGAGATTTGAGTGCGGTGATAATTTCGCGATTCAAAAGCGCTACAAGGCTGGATGGCGTTCCGGCAGGGGCAAACATGCCGTACCAAATCGAGATCGTGAGATCCTTATATCCGGATTCAATCGCCGTCGGCAGGGACGGCAATTGCGGAACACGCTTATGGGACAGCACGGCAATCGGCCGGAGCCTGCCCGCCTTTATGTAAGGCATCACCGATGGCACTGACACCACCACCTCATCCACCTCGCCGGAAATCAACGCTAACGCGGCTCGGGTAGCGCCCTTGTATGGCACGTGCAGCATCTT
Organism: Burkholderiales bacterium; assembly: GCA_038106575.1. Lineage (GTDB taxonomy): Bacteria > Pseudomonadota > Gammaproteobacteria > Burkholderiales > SG8-41. The sequence continues at coordinate 38,210 of JAYOED010000003.1, read as the reverse complement.
GATCTTGGCGTAATGCTGGAACATCTCGTTGGCGAGATGATTGGTTGTACCGGCGCCACCGGAACCAAACGTTAGTTTGCCGCGATGGCTGCGCGCAAGTTCGATGAACTGCCGGATTGTTTTTGCCGGCACCGAGGGGTGCACCACCATCACATTCTCGATCGAGGTCAGCCGTGCTACCGGAGTGAGATCACGCTCGGCGTTGTAATTGAGTTTCTTGTACAGCGACGGACTGATCGCCACTGTAGGTGACGAAAGAACAATGTTGTAACCATCGCGGGAGGCTTGTGACGCAATCTCGAGACCGAAGTTACCGCCTGCGCCCGGACGATTGTCCGGAACAACGTTGACGCCCAGCTGCTTGCCCAGTTGATCGGCCAGCGCACGCCCCTGAATATCACTGGGCCCGCCCGGGGGGAACGGCAAAATCAGCCGCACAGGTTTTTCCGGAAATGACTGTGCAGCAAAAACGGCTGCAGGCGTCAGGAAAAACGCCGAGATGAATACAATCGTTGCTGCGTAGCGGCTAAGAACTTGCATGATTGAGACCTCCTCGATTCAGTGGCTTCTGCGCGCCGCAGAAAACAGTATCTGCGTCCACGACCATGTGTTCATGGTGTCCACCTGATTTGATCATAGTGCGAACGGACAGAGTGAGTCAATTTAGATTAACTTCAATGGCCCGATCAATTCCGTAAGCAGCATCAAACCACAATACGGCGCAACATACAAAGCATGGATGAATCGATGACAATTCCCTTCCCGTCGGCCCTGCTGACAAGTTCTGGAGCTACAACGCCCGCAGCGATTCCACCACTTTTCTGTCAACGACTATGCCTTCCTTGCGCCGGCGTTCCCGTTCGCACATGGCGCGTTCGGAAGGAATGCGGATTTCATCCACGCCCGGTTGCCGCGGGGTTGCCTTGAGTTGGCGTACATATTCCGCCATCTGCCGCTTGAATTCTCCACCCGGCAACATGATTTCGGGATCCACAACCCAATAAAAGAAGGCATAGTCGCGCACTTCACCCCTGGCCAGGGCCGCGCCAGCGAGAATGCCCAGCGCTTGGATCGCGAATGACAAGCCATAACCCTTGTGTCCACCGAAAGGCGCTACGCCGCCTTTAAGCACTTCGCTGGCGTCTGTGGAAGGCCGGCCATGTTCATCGAATCCCACACCCTGCGGTAGCGGCTCTCCAAGATGCGCATGCAGCATCACTTCACCCCACATGAACGACGCAGTGCCCATGTCGAAAATCACTGGGCCGTTGTCAGACGGAAAACCGAAGCAGATCGGGTTGGTGCCCAGCATTGGTTTTGCAGCGCCTGGAGGCAATACACGGGGATGGGCAGCAGAAGAGTTAAACGCCACGAGCCCTTCCCCGACGATCTTCTCGACGAAGTACGCATTGCGTCCGCTGTAGTAGCTGTTGAAGGCACCGACGGTTGCCATCCCTGACGACTTGGCCTTCTTGATGGCCAACTCCGCGGCCCGGTACGCGGCAACGTAGCCGACATTGTTACCGCCATCCATCAGCGCAGAGACGGGACTTTCGCGCACGATGCTAACGGGCTTGCGTTCACGGCGCGTTTTCTCATCGCCGGCAATGGCCAGAATCCGCGGCAAACCGGCAAAGCGATATCCGCACAGTGAATTGTCAACCAGCTGATCAACGATGATGCGCGCATCTTCACCGCTGTAGCCGACGCGCTCCAGTGCGCGCTGCCCCAGTTCAACAGCGGCCTCCGGGGTCAGCCGGACCGAATCAGGGCGATCGGCATCGAGCAGTTGCTTGGCGGCGGATGAAGATGACATGGCTATGATCTCCTTGCAGATTTGCCCGGAACACCCGGGCAGCAATTAAACACGGGACGTTTGTCTGTACGGCTTTTGAATCATTTCTTTCCGCGATCTAGCACCACCATTGCATCCACCGCACACACGCCCTGCTGCTGGACCACCAGCGGATTCAGATCCAGCTCCAAAACAGAATCGCGAAATTCGTATGCAAACCAGGAGCAGCGAACAATGCAATCAATCAGTCCCCCGATATCAGCCGCCGGCTGGCCGCGTACGCCACCAAGAACCCGATAACCGCGCAGCTCCATCAACATCTCATGCGCAGTTGCAGCATCGACCGGCGGCACGCGATAGGAAATGTCTCGCAACACTTCGACATGAATGCCGCCCAGTGCCACTGCGATCACCGCGCCGAAAACCGGGTCACGCACCACACCGATCATCATTTCAACGCCGGCGGGAACCATTTTCTGGACGAGAACGCCTGCAATCTTCGCACCCGGGCGGTAGCGCAATGCGGCGGCCCTCACCTCATCATAGGCGGCGCGGACGTCCGCCTCGGTGTTCACTCCAAGGCGCAAGGCGCCCGCCTCAGTCTTGTGCAGAATGTCAGCCGACTCGACCTTGAGCGCCACTGCCGATCCGATGGTGCGCCAGTGCCTGACTGCATCGTCAGCACTGGCGGCAAGATGCTCAACCGGAACCGGTAAACCATAGGCCGAGAGAACGGCTTTTGCTTCACGCTCTGCGAGTACCGCTTCAGGTGAGGCCCTCAAAAGGGATCGCGCCGTATCCGTATCGATACCCGGCGGAAGCACATGACGGGCACGCACTTCGCGCTGTTCCAAAAATTCACGATACCCGATGGCCGCGCGCACCGCACGCAATACATCGACGGTATTACGGTAAGCGGCAGCTCCCATACCCACCAGCGCATCGACATCCAGCGACACATCGTCATGGCACCCGCCGGTCACCAGCATGACCAGCGGTTTCTCGCGGTCCCGCGACAGCTGGGCTGCGTGCTCGAGGTCTGCACGCGGCGCAAAGGTAAAAACCGGAATCATCACGTCAACGTTGTCGTCTTCGCTGATGATCTCCATCGCCTTGCGGAATATTTCCGGCTGCCCGGTTGCCAGCGAGGTCATGTCCGTCGGATTGCCGACCTTGCCATAGCCCGGAATCAATTCCGAGAGCCGCTGGTCTGTTGTCGCGGTATAGCTCTCCCACTGCAACCCCAGATGCGTGCCGACATCGGCCATCTGCACGACATTGCCCCCGGACAAAGACATGGATGCGGCACGGCGCCCTTTGGGCAGACGCTTTTTACGCAGCACGATGGCCTGTTCATACAGCTCATTGCAATCCTCAACACGTATCACACCGTACTGCCTGCACACTGCGCTGAAAACATCATCTGAGCCGGCAATGGCACCGGTGTGTGAGGCTGCGGCCTGCTTGCCCGCATCGGTGACGCCGAACTTGAGGACGATCAGTGGCTTCTCGCGTTCTGCCGCATAGCGGGCGAGATCGAGAAACGCCGCGCCATCACGTATCGCCTCCAGCGCCATCATCACCACGCTGGTCTGATCGCCTTCGAGCATGAAACGCGCAAAATCGACCACGGTCAGGTCCGCCTCATTGCCGCAGCTCGCCTGGTAGCTCATATGCACGCCGGCCTTGATCGCGCGCCACATCACATTGGTCTGCCCTAACCCGCCGCTCTGGCTGACCAGCCCGACGTTGCCTGCGGGCTCGCTGAGGCTCGATACCGCATAACCCGCGGAAAACGAAAAACGGTCGATGAAATTCACCGGTCCGTTGCAGTTCGGCCCCATGATCCGCAACCCGGTTTCCAGTGTGAAGCGCTTCAGTTCATCCTGCAGATGGGAACCCTGCTCGCTGCCGGTTTCCGCGAAGCCAGCGGTAAATACCGTCGCACATTGCACGCCGATGGCATGACACTCGCGAAGTACGTCCAGAACATTGTCTGCCGCCACCACGATCCCGACGTGATCAGGCGTTTCCGGCAAATCGTCTAAGAAGGAATAGCACTTCAGTCCGTTTACTTCCGAGCGCTTCGGATTTACGGGAAATATGCGCCCGCGATAGCCGAATTTGACGATCTGCCTCATCAGGCGCCCGCCGAAGCGGCGGGTGTCATCCGTTGCGCCAATGACCGCAACAGATTGCGGCGTATAAAATCGTGTCCAGTTCGTGTATTGCATTTGACTCTAAAAAGAATAGCCGGAACTCTTCACGGCTTTCCCTGAATATATACTGGCTGCGGCCGATCGATTCCACAATTTTCACTATGTGGCAATCAGCGACTAGGGCGGGAAAATTTGTGAACGATGCAATTATGCCCCGCGGAAATGAAATATCGAGGAGACTCCGAGATGTCGATTGTTGAATACACACGGGAAGGGCAAATCGCCCATATCACGCTGAATCGGCCCGAGAAGCTCAATGCGGTTTCAGACGAAATGAGCCTCGCGCTGTGCAATGCACTTTATTCGTTTTACGACGACGATGAGGCTATGGTTGCCATACTGGCCGGCAACGGTCGCGCGTTCTGCAGCGGCGCGGATGTGAAGCAGCGCCAGCTGCGCCCTAGGGAAGAACTCCAGAAACTCGGCGGTCCCTCGGCGCGCGAAGGCAACATCCGCCATCCCTTTTTCAGGCCGCCGCAGGCCAAACCCGTCATCGCGGCCATGCACGGATATTGCTACGGGGTTGGCCTGCGCTTTGCTCTGTATTGCGACATGACCGTGGCGAGCAAAGGCACCAAGTTCCAGGTAACCGAGGTCGCCCGCGGCATCGACGGCACTCCATTCTGGATGATGCTGACGCAGCGCGGTGGCGGCGTATTCGCCGACGATGTCTGCTTTACCGGACGCATATGGACTGCGGAAGAAGCGCATCGGGTCAACCTCCTGACCAGGTTGGCCGAGCCCGGCGAACACCTGACGGCAGCGAAACTGCTCGCCGAAGAGGTGCTGAACAATCCGCCGCTAGCGGTTCGCGCCATTGTCGAAGCCCGACGCTCCGCACTGGAGGAAATCGACGCTAAGTCTTACGCCATGCGTCCGCGCACCCTGCATTTATCCGAGGATTTTCGCGAAAGCGCTCTCGCGTTCGTCGAGAAACGCAAACCGGTTTTTCGCGGTCGTTGACCGCCCGCGACCGCTACCTCAGGTAGCGGTTTTCGAGATGGTGCCGGAAATGTAGCGAATTCAATGTTTCACCACTGGCGCGTTTGACCAGTTCAGGCGTCTGCCAGCGGCTGGCCTGTGACCAGATATTGCGATTCAGCCATTCGCACACCGGGCTGAGGTTGCCGCCGGCAATCTGATCATCGAGATCCGGTGTGCCGCGCCGCATGGCAGAAAACCACTGTGCCGCATAGATCGCCCCGAGCGTATAGCTGGGGAAATAACCGAAAGCGCCCTCGGTCCAGTGCACATCCTGCAGGCAGCCATCGCGGAAGTTGCCGCGGGTATCGAGCCCCAGCAGTGATTGCATTTTCTCTTCCCAAAGCGCCGGGATGTCCTCGGGTTCGATGTCGCCTTCGATCAGCGCGCGCTCGATCTCGTAACGCAGGATCACGTGGGCGGGATACGTGACTTCGTCGGCATCGACGCGGATCAGGCCCGGTGTCACCCGCGTCCACAGTCGATGCAGATTGTCGGGGTCGAATGCGGGCTGATTGCCAAAATGTGTTTTCAGCAGCGGCACAAGCAGCGTAATGAAAGCACGACCGCGCGCGAGCTGCATCTCGAACGACAGGCTCTGGCTTTCATGCACGCCGTAGGAACGCGCAAGCGCCACCGGCTGGCCCAACCAGTCGCGCGGCAAATTCTGCTCGTAGCGCGCATGGCCGGTTTCATGGATGGTGCCGAGCAGGCTGCGCGTGAAATCTTCCTCGCTGTAGCGCGTGGTCAGGCGCACATCTTCCGGCACCCCCCCGCTGAAAGGATGGACGCTTTCGTCGAGCCGGCCCGCAGCAAAATCAAAGCCAAGCAGCGTCATCACTTCCCGGTTAAGGGTGCGTTGTGCCGCCACTGGGAACGGCCCTTGCGGCTGGATGCACTTTTCTACGCCCTGGATCGCTTGCGCCTTGGTGATCAGCTCCGGCAGCCAGGTCCTGACATCACCGAAAATACGGTCGATTTCGGCGGCACGCATGCCGGGTTCATAGCGATCCATCAGTGCATCGTAGCGGGACAATCCACTGTCCTCTGCGAGCAATGCCGCCTCGTCGCGCGCAAGCCTGACTACTTCACAAAAATTTTCCAGAAACCCCTTCCAGTCGTTGGCCTGGCGCTGGCTGCGCCATGCATGTTCACAGCGCGCGCCGGCCAGCGTTTTCGCCTCGACCAGCGATTCGGGCAGCGCGTTGGCGTCACGCCAGTCGCGGCGGATCTCGCGCAGATTCGCGCGAGCGAATTCATCGAGAGGCTCCTGTTCTGCGGCGGCCAGCCAGTCAGGGAGCCGCGGATCGGTGCGTGTGCGATGCATCAAGGCCGCGAGTTCGGCTTCGGCCGCAGCGCGCGCCTCATTGCCCTTGGGCGGCATCATTGCGTTGCGATCCCAGCTGACGATGGAGGACAGATGGCTGTAGCGGTACAGGCGGGTATAGACGCGCGTGAGTGCGGCATATCCGGACGCGGATTCAAGGGAGGTCGGCATGTCAGCGCCAGGTCAAATATAACTATATGACTTAATTGAATTTTTTAGATTTTGCCTGCTCCAGCAAGGCGCGGATTTTCGGCTCCGGCTTCCAGTACCCGGGCCCTTTGAGAAATTTGCCGTTGGCGTCGTAGATCGGTTTGCCGTCGGCACCGAGCTTGCTTTCGTTGCTGTCCATGATGACGTCGAGCACGTCTTCCAGCGGAAGGCCGTATTTCAGCGCTTCGGAACGGCAATAGACGATCACGTCGCCCAGCAGATCGGCCATCGCGGTCAGTATCTCCGCCGGCTCGGCGCCTTTCTGCGCCAGCGCAACGATTTCGTCGATCTCGTGGACTTCATCCATCAGCGTCGCCTTGAATTTGGCCAGGCGTACGGCAACATCCTCCGGCAAGGCCGGACTGTCGCAGGCGGGCAGTTTGTACATCGCGTTCATTGCGGCGATGCGTTTTGCAAAAGGTTTGTTCATGGTTGTTTCAAAGGAGATTGTTGAAAGTGAGGGACTCGCAGCGCATTCTACAGCGCCTGGGCCGCGCTTTATGTCAGAATCCGGTGATGAAAATCCAGCGCATTGCCGGCGCTCTGGGCGCTGAAATCAATGGCGTCAACCTGTCGCAACCCCTCTCATCAGAATTGACAGGTGCAATTCGCGCAACCCTGCTCGAGAATCAGGTCATCTTTTTCCGCGATCAGGCACTGTCCCCGGCCCAGTTCATGCGCTTTGCCGAATCCATGGGACAACCGGTCGAATATCCTTTTGTCAAAGGCATAGACGGATTTCCGTGCATCATCGAAGTCAAAAAACTGGAGCATGAGCGCGTCAACTTCGGCGGCATCTGGCACTCCGACACCACTTATCTCGAACAACCGCCGATGGGATCGATGTTGCTGGCACGCGAAGTGCCGCCGTACGGCGGCGACACCCTGTTTGCCAGTCAGTATCTGGCGTGGGAAGCGCTGACTGACACCATGAAGAAACTGCTCGATAGCCTGATCGCCATCAACAGTTCCGCCAAGGCCGATGTCAGCCAGACGCGTGAAGACCGACGCAGGACGGACGGCAAGGAAGCCGCACAGGATGAAATCTGTGCCGAACACCCGGTGGTTCGCACCCATCCCGAAACCGGGCGCAAGGCGGTCTACGTCAACATCGCCCACACCGCCGGCATTCGCGGCATGACCGCGGCAGAAAGCGCACCGTTGCTGGATTTCCTGTTTGCGCACCAGGTCCGGCCGGAATTCACCTGCCGCTTTTCCTGGAAGCCTGGTTCGCTGGCTTTCTGGGACAACCGCTGCGTGCAGCACAATCCGGTCAACGATTACCACGGTTATCGCCGCGTGATGCACCGCATCACCCTCGCAGGCGACCGTCCCGTGTAAACACCAATCCGCCACTCAACCAATAACGGAACACCATGCCCCGAAATCCCAACATCGCCCTGTTCAGCGTGCATAAGGACGCGATGGAAGCCGCAGTCCGCGCATTCGCGACTGACTGGCCCGAAGCGCGCATCAGCAATCTCCTCGACGACGGACTGTTTGCATGGGTACGAGAGGCCGGCGGCGTGGTGCCGGAAATGTACGACGTGTTCCGCACGCTGACGCGCCACATGGTTTCGTGCAAGGCGGACGGAATTCTTTTTACCTGCTCAGCGTTCCGCGAAGTCATCGACACCTGCATTGCCGAATTCGACCTGCCGATCCTGAAACCCAACGATGCAATGATCGAACAGGCGCTGGCCGCGGGGTCACGCATCGCGGTGATGGCGACGGTAGGCCCGACGATTCCCTCGATCTCCGCTGAAATTCTCGAAACGGCCGCTGCTCGGGGGCAAAAAGTCGAACTGGTGCCGTATGTCGTCGATGGCGCATTCGACGCACTGGCGGGGGGTGATGCGGCAAAGCACGATGCATTGGTTTCTGCCAAGGCACGCGAGATCAAGGGCTGCGACGTCATCGTGCTCGCGCAGTTTACGCTTTCGCGCGCGGCCCCTGCTGTTACCGCCGTGAGCCGTATTCCGGTCTTCAATTCGCCGGGTGCTGCAGTCAGCCGGCTCCGCACCATGCTTGAAGCCTGAGTCGGCCGTGATATGAAAATTGAACGCCTTTTCGCCGTCGTCGAACACATCAAGCCGGCGCGCGAGGCTGACGCCTACGCTGGTCGTGAAAGCCTGACTTTCCTGCGCTGCCATGTAACCACCACCGACGGTCTGACCGGCGAGGGTATCACTGGCCGTTTTCTTGCCGACCAAGTGGCACACCTGATCAACGGGGGGATTGCTGCAGCAGCCAAAAACATGGATGCGCTGAATATCGAGGCCGTCGCCTCGAAACTCACAAAACAATTTAATCCGCGCCAATCCACCGGTGTCTTCGTGTCCGCCATGTCAGCCCTCGATCTCGCCCTGTGGGACATCAAGGGTAAGGTATTGAACCAGCCTGTTGCCCGGTTGATCGGCGGCGCACGCAACGCAGTACCCGCCTACGCCACGGTGGGGCTGCCCGCATTTTCGGAAACCGAACTGGTCGCCGCCTGTATTGCAGCCCTGGACGCGGGCTTTCGCGGCGTCAAAATCCTCGTCGGCGCCGGCGATCGCAGTATCACCGAGGATGCGCAGCGCATCCGTGCGGTGCGCACTGCCATCGGAGATTCGCCGCTGATGATCGACGCCAACTGCGCCTTCTCTGTCGCTGAAGCCAAACGCCTTGCCGCATTGGTTGCCGATTGCGACATCGCCTTTTTCGAAGAGCCACTACGGGGCAACGACATTTCCGCGCTGGCCGATTTGCGCCGTGCAATCAGCATGCCGCTGGCTTCCGGGCAGATGATCCAGTCGATGACTTGGTTCCGCGATGCCCTTACCACCGGTGCTCTGGATATCGTCCAGCCCAACGCGGCGTTCTGCGGCGGGATCAGCGCGATGCTGCGCATACTTGCTCTGGCCGAAGCGCACGGCGTTCCGGTCACCGGCGCCGGCGGTTTCGAAGCCGCCAATCTGCCGGTGATGGCCGGCCACGTCCACGGTGGAACACTCGAAGTGCATGGTGCGCACGCTGCACTGCGCGAGCGCTTCGCCACCGAGCCCTCCTTCCGCGACGGCCAGCTTCACGTGCCTGCAGCAGCAGGTCTGGGGTTTACGCTGCGCGACTGAATCATCTCTCTAAAACTTGATGTGCAATTGTTTTAATTGAATATTTTTCGAGGACGCCCATGAGTAATGACCCAGGAGCAGCCGACAACCGCCGCTTCAAACTGATTCCGCTTGATCGGCTAACGCCGGAACAGCGCATGCTTTCGGATGCAATCAAATCCGGTCCGCGCGCAAAGCTTGCAAGTTCCGGCGCCTCCAAACCGGGGCCGCTGGGCGGCCCCTTCAACGTCTGGCTGCGCAGTCCGGGAGTTGGCAATCTTGTGCAGCAACTCGGCGAGGAAATCCGTTTCCGCAGTTCTCTCGCCGGCAAACTCAACGAACTGGCGATTCTGGTCACCGCGCGCAACTGGACTTCGCAGTACGAGTGGGTCGCACACCACAAGCTGGCGCTGGAGGGAGGTCTCGATCCGAAAATCGCCGAGGATATCGCGCAGGGACGGCGGCCGGCGAACATGGATGCCGACGAAACCCTGGTTTACGAGTTCTCGACGGAATTGCAGACTTCCCAAGGAGTCAGCGACGCGATGTATGCCCGCGCAGTGGCGCGTTTCGGTGAGCGCGGCGTAGTGGACCTAATCACCGTAAATGGTTTCTACGTGCTGGTATCGATGTGCCTGAACGTTGACAGAACACCGGTTCCCGCAGGCACGCCGCTACCGTTGCAGCCGCTTAAACAATAACGAACATTTTCGCGCCTGCAATCCGCGCTGGAGCGCGAGTCATTTCTGCCGAGCTACGATCTGATCCTTGGTGCGGTCGTACACCGACTGCGGAATGATGTCTCGGTGTACCAGTTCATCCTTCCCGGCGTAGGGATGTCCGCGGATAATGGCTTTGGCCCGCGCCTCACCGATACCCTTAAGCATGATCAGTTCCTCGGCACTTGCACGATTGATGTCGATCAGGGCCGATTGCGCCGGCCCGGAAGTAGTCTTCGGCTTTGGTGTAGGTTCATCGCCGCATCCCGTCAGCGCAAACAAAAGCGGGACGAGCAGCGCCACAATAAAACTCTTTACTTACACCTCTGAACCGGCATGTGTCCGTCGCATGGTGCCTGCTGCAAATCAGCGCCCTATTGCACGCCGGAAATGGGCGACCGCATCCGAACGGGTTCCGATCCAAATATCATCTGCGGCCTTGGCGACCTTGATGATGTCTTCGTAGACAAAAAGACCCGGGGAACGGCCAAACACGTGGGTATGGATGGCAGGATCCATGCGCACTGGTCCGGTTTCACGATGACGCGCACAGTCGAGCCAGTGCTCGAAGATCTCGAGCAGGACCTTTGGTGCATTGCCGTGGCGCATGTAAAGTGGCAGGTCGTTGACTTCGGTATTGTTGGGAAACGCAATGATCGAGCAGTCATCGAAATCAACCCAGTACGGCAGATCATCATTAAGCGTGTCGCCGTGCCACTCGTAGCCGGCCTTGGCCAGCATGCGCGGCGTGCGCAAACCCGGCGTGCTGCGCGGACTGATCCAGCCTTTAGGCCGGATGCCGGCCGCTCGTTCAATCAGCTCAGTAGTGTGAATGATATTGGCGTGCTCCTCTTCCTCCGTCAGATAGCAGGGAATCATGTCCATGGTGTAGGAATGCGCCACGATTTCATGGCCCTCCTCGGCAATTCGGCGTATCGTTTCCGGATACCGTTCGGCCATGATGCCGCTTACATTGATTGTCGCCTTGATACCCTGTCGCGCCAGCATGTCAAGAATGCGATGGATGCCGCGGCGATGCCCGTATTCCGCCCAGCCCACGGCGTTGAGGTCGGGCACGCCGGGTTTTAGCGGATTGCCCATCGGGCCGATGCCCGGCCACTTGCCGTCGGACCACCATTCGAATGACACGCGAAAAAACACCGCGATGCGCTTACCGCCCGGCCAACGGAACCCCTCAGGTACATGCGTTTCCTTCCCGCCTGCATGTATGTCTAATGAATTCAATGGATTGCCTTTGCTTGTTTGTGAAAACCCATTTTGCAGGCGCCTGCGATCATTTCTGGTGAAATCGTGGCTCGTTGCAAGACGATTACTCGTCGGTCACCCCATCGATATGAAACGGTTTCCCGTTTACTTCGATGTGGCTGTGTAACGGCACGGCCTGGACGATCAGACCCTCGGCAAAACAGCCGGCCTTGGCATTCTTGATCAAATGCGCAAGCTTTTCCGCAGGTTCGTCGCTGTTGAGCTTGAGCCAGGTGTCGACACCTTCCCAGCGATTAAACACCGTGCCTTTAAGCACTGAACCGCCGAGATGCTTGCGGAACACCACGCGGCAATTCGCACCGCTGACTTTCATCTTCATCATGTGCGCGTACCGCGCAACCTGGGTCAGCAGTCAGAAGCCCACCGCCATTGCAAGATAGGTCATCGGCGACGGATATTTGTCGGTGCCTCCGAGCCGAGCAGCCTCGTCAGTAAACACCTCGAATTTGCCCATGCGACCGCGCTTGAGATGCATCTCGCCGGAAATCACCTCGGTAAATACATCGTTCTCGTTGGTAACGCCCCCGGCGGGAAGTTCCGGTTTGTCTATAATCCGTTCGCCCGGTTTTTCGGACAGATCTTCGTTGCCCAAAGGTTTAGTCATCATGATTCCTCCATTCGAAACAGCAGTTGACGGTTTGTGAACGCGGCAATGTCGATGTAAAGTCCCGCTACATATTACACTGGGCCGGTTTGCCATTGCAGACCGCATTGCTCCGGTGCATCATGCAGCAGAATTTCGTAGAGGAGAGTTTCGTGAAAATCAAACGTATCGAGCACGTCGGCATCGTGGTTCGCGATGTGGAAGCCAGTCGCAAACTCTGGGAAGGCTGCTTCGGCATCAAACTCGGCGGCGTCGAGGAAAATGCCACACGGCGGCTGGCGCTCTACCCGGTAGGCGATTCAATGGTCGAACTGCTGGCCGGCATCACGCCTGACAGCAAACAGTCCCGGATGATCGCCGAAGGCAGGGGAGGACTGAATCACATCTGCCTTGAGGTGGAAGACATCGATGCGGCTATGTCGGAATTGAAGGAAAAAGGAATTCCAATGCTGGACTCGGTGCCGCGCATCGGCCACGCGGGTTGCCGGATTGCTTTTCTCGATCCTGTAGCGACGGAAAACTGCCTGATCGAACTTGCCGAACTGCCCGCAGGTGCCGGGCACCATGCGATCTGAAATCCTGCGCCGTGCCGCGTTGATCGCACTTGCAGCCGCACTTTGCGCCGGTTGCAGTGTGCGCTCCGTCTATGACGGGATTCAACATCGGAAGACCGTGCACAATCCCCTGCCTCAGTGACAGCCCGCTCCGCGCAAACCGTTCTATGACGAATACGACAAGAAGCGAAGCAGTCGAATTACCCTGAATATCTTCAGGAGTTGAAACGGCAATAGGGTTGCACTAACCAGTGCGAAACAACGGTTACTGCGAAGATTGCTGAGACCCGCCGCCGCCACCACCGCCGCCGCCGCCACGACGCTTGGAGCGCTTGTGGAATTTCTTGCCGCCGCCAGGCCCCTTGTTCTGCGGATGGCCTCCGGGCTGCTGCATACGGCCTGCGCCGCCCATGTTCTGGCGCTGATGGTTTTGCCGGGATTGCGGATAAGGCGCACCGTGGCGGTTGCCGGAAGCCAGTGCAATTTCCAGTTCGTTGAGTTCGTCCCATTCGGCATCCGTGCGATTGCGATCGGGAATCGCAAGCAGCTCCTGCATGCGGGCTCGAGGCGACTGGGTAGGGGCTGGGGGTTGTGAATCGTTCATCAACGCATTATCGCAAATCGCCGGGCAACTTTCAATATAATCAACAGCTTGCACCTGACACCCCAAAACCGGCCTTCACGCGGGAACGGCAAGCAAAAAGCCTCCCGCTGCGCCCGTACTCAGTAATGCGGGGGCACCTCTGAACCAGGCTGCGCCGGATCCGCTGGCAGGCTGTGCTGCAACTGCAACCGCAATTCACGCACTTGCCGTTCAAGCTCCTCGATCCGCTGCTGCTGGCGGACAACAATGCGATTGAGCTCCTCCAGCAGGTCTTCGCTGAAACTGAGTTTGACTTCGACTTCAGACAACCGGGATTCCATGTCAAGCACGGCTTCAGGCTTTAGCGCTGACAACGATACTGATGCCGCGACAGGCAACCGTTTGTCCGGCACGGATCTTGGCAGTTTTGCGGCTTTCCGGTTGCCCGTCAACGATAACTTCGCCGGCAGCAACTAGGTGCTTACCTTGTCCCCCGCTATCGGCGAGCCCGGCAAGCTTGAGCAGATCGCACAAACGCACATGCTCACCGCTGATTTGAAATTGGCGACTTTCCACGATAATCTTCTTTCTGCGAATCAGTGCGATGATACTGGAATCGCCGTTGCGTGACCTGTCAACATTCCGGGATGCCTACCGTTAAACTGGCAACGGATTCTGACATGGCCTCCAGGAACCAACTCTGGGAACCATGTTCGAACTTTCATGCTAAAGCCCGAATATTGACTGTGACAAATTTCCGTATGCGCAAAGCCTGTGCTCTGACCATGCTGATGGCCACCCTAAGCATCGGCTGCGCGGCCCCGGACAGACCTGCCGCAGCCCAGTCAGACGTTGTCACCGGACAACATCCGGCAGAGCCCGCGCAACCGATAGTAACGGTCAACCCCTCCCCGTCCGCAGTGCTACCAGACGAGACCACGGCAGGGTCGATGGAAAAACCCGCTCCGGCTGGAAATCTCGAAAAGGTTCCGGTTCACGCAAAACCTGAATCCGGAAAATCGTCATCAGTCGCCGCTCCCGTAAACAAGAAACCGAACCTCCCGCCGGGTGCAACATCTCCGTCGGAACCGCCAATGACTTCCCTCGCGCTGGCCACGCTTGAGCAACGCCTGAAAGACACCAATGCGATCGGCTTATTCACCAAGCTCGCGCTGAAAAACCAGGTCGATGATCTGCTGACCCAGTTTCGTGCCAGGCATGAAGGCAGCAACAAAACGCCTCTGGCACAATTGCGGCAAGCCTACGACCAGTTACTGGCCAAATTGCATGAACTGCTGAAAAATGGTGATCCTCCCCTGGCTGCTGCAATCATGAATTCGCGCGAGGCGATCTGGCTGGTGCTTGCGGACCCGGTGAGATTTGCGAAACTGTAGTATGCGGAACTGGCGAAAGGACTTTCCCTGATGAATACGCTTCGAAACTGCCGAGCTCTGTTAGCTGTCATCCTGCTATCGTGCTGGGGGTATACATTCGCCACCGACAGCAGTCCGCTTGCCCGCGATATGACCGCAACATTGTCCCTGCTGGGCATGCCCTGTGGCCAGGTAGTCAACGTCGTCACACAGGGCAACCGCGACTATCTTGTCACATGCAGCCAAAAAAACCGTTACCGAATTTACGTCAACGCACAGGGACGCGTTACCGCTGAAAAACGCTAAATAGACTCGCCCTTTTCGGGTCATCCCGCAATGGTTCCCCGCATCAAAATTACCAACTTGCGCCAGGAATACAGGTAAACCTGTGCATTCACGGTATGATTGGTCGGGTTTCAACCCCCGGAATTTCCCCCATGACGACCGCCGATCCGACCACCGCGAACCCGCTTTCCACTGCTGACCGCACCACGCCGCACCTGCTCAGCGCCAGTGCGCCGCGTGCGCTGCGCATGATGCTCGCGCTGGAGGATTTTGAGACGCCCGCGCGCCGCCATATACCCCGCCCGATATTTGGTTATGTCTCCGGCGGCGCAGAACGCAACGTAACTTTGGGCTGGAATCGCAGCACATTCGACGATCTCGCGCTTGTTCCCCGTATGCTGGTCAACGTTTCAGGACGCTCGCAGAAAACCGAGTTGTTTGGCCATGTCTACGATTCGCCGTTCGGCATTGCGCCCATGGGGGGAACATCACTGGCGGCATTCCAGGGCGACCTTGTGCTGGCCCGCGCGGCGGCTAAGCGCAACGTGCCGATGATCCTCAGCGGGGCATCACTGACTCCTCTCGAAAAAGTCAGGGAAGCCGGCGGCCGCAACATCTGGTTCCAGGCGTACCTTCCTGGAGAAGAAAAAGCGATCGTCGAACTAGTCGAGCGCGTTGCCACTGCTGGTTACGATACATTGGTGCTGACGGTAGACATTCCGGTAGGCGCCAATCGTGAAAATAATGTGCGTAACGGCTACGATTCTCCGTTGCGTCCGAGCGCACGGCTGGCATGGGACTGCCTGCTGCACCCACGCTGGCTACTGGGCACCGCGCTCCGTACATACTTCACGCAGGGCATGCCCCATTTCGAGAACATGGGACGACGCACGCCGCTGGTATCGCGCACCGCGGTACGTTGGAGAAGCCAGCGCGACCACCTGAACTGGGGGCACGTGACACTGATGCGCAAATTATGGAAAGGCCGATTCGTGATCAAGGGCATACTTGCTCGGGAAGACGCGCGTATCGCTCGTGAACACGGTGTCGACGGCATCATCGTTTCCAATCACGGCGGTCGTCAGCTCGATTCGGCAACCTCGCCGCTGCGCGTACTGCCGGGAATCGCCGATGTCGCCGGAAACATGACTGTAATGTTCGACAGCGGGGTTCGTCGCGGCACCGATGTAGTCAAGGCACTGGCGCTGGGTGCCAGATTCGTCTTTGTCGGACGTCCGATGCTGTACGCCGCAGCTGTTGCAGGTGAATCCGGCGTGTGCCACGCCATTCGTTTGCTTCATGACGAAATCGACCGTGACATGGGCATGATCGGCATCAATGCACTGAAGGAAATGACGCGTGACCGCTTGATGGATGCGCGCTCCTTCGAGGGCTACAGCCCGCGTGGCTGAGCTGTTGTCGCTTTCGACGTCCTAAGCACGAGTTTCCCGAGTCTGCTCCCGGCTGCTGCCGGAATTATCCTGCGGTAGATTTGTCCATTTATTGGACCTAAAAACACCGATTTGTTACTATTAGTAGCTCATGCGTTGCGTCTGAAGCGTATTGCGGCCTAAAATCAATGAACGGTACGGCTTAATCCGGACTGTACAAAGCATAAATAAACGCGAGGAGAACCATATGAAACTTTTGCCATTGGGCGCCGTCGCATTGACCGCGCTCCTCACGGGCTGCGCTGCCAGTCCTGAACTTGTCAGTTGCCTGCAGCCTAACCGTCGCGTGACTATCGAGGTCGGCGGCAGCAAGGAGCGTCCAACCAAACCTGGTGCCAAACGTAAGGCTAAGCCACAAAACGTCATGTATAAGGTCGAAGTTCAGGGCGACCTGGCGTGGAACTATGGCGAAGCCAAGCTCAAGAAGGATGGTATTGCAGAAATAGATAAACTTCTTAAAACGATCAACAAGGGGACTAAGCGTGACAAGCGTCCTACCAAGGTTCGCGCAGTGATCATTTCGGGCCATGTAGACCGCACCGAACTTGACAGCGGCTTGACCAATCTTGCTGAAAGTCGTGCACGTGCCGTACAAGACTACATGGTTAAAAAGGGTATCAACAAAAGATTCATCTTTTGGGAAGGTAAGGCTGCGTCGAGTCCAGTGCCGGTTACCAAATTCTGCCCTGAAAGCTAAATAAACTCCCTGGAGTTAGACCCCGCCAAGGCGGGGTTTTTTTTCTCACACTAAGCGGGAACCTGCACGCCCTCCTGTTCACAGGAGTTCGCCACATCACTGACAGTCACACGCCGCATATCGCGAACCCAGCGTAAATCATCAAAATCGGTACCTCTGTGCATTGTGCAGCGGTTATCCCACATGATCAGTTCGTGCGGACGCCAGCGGTGTGTGTAGACAAACTGGCGCTGTATGACATGGGTAATCAGCTCATCGATCAATGCACGGCCTTCGGCATCAGGCATGCCCCAGATGCGCCCGGCATGGGAAGCCACAAACAGAGACTTGCGCCCGTTCTCCGGTAAGGTCCGCACCAGCATCTGCGGCACCGGTGGCAGACGCTTCTGCTCTTCTTCCGTGAATTCGGAAAAGCCGCTGCGCTGCCGTGAGGTTGCAATCCAGTGCTCTGCAACCAACCCGTCCAGTTTCTTTTTCATGGATTCCGGCAGAGCATCATAGGCTGCGCGCTGGTCGGCAAACTCGGTGTGTCCGCCAATCGGAGCGATCTTCTCCGAATACAGCAAAGAACAGATGCTCGGCAGGCGTTTGAACGAGCTATCGGTATGCCACAGCCGGTTTCCCGCCTTGTACATACGCTGACGGCTGCTCTCGCCCCAGATCTTCCCTTCAGCGGTCAGATTTGAGATATCGGCAAACGCCCCGGTGTAACGCGTCGGCGTCGCCTTGGGATCCAGCGTGCGTTCTTTTTCGATCGGACCGAAATGCTCTGAAAATGCTAATTGCTGTTCGGTGGTTAGCGTCTGCTGAGGAAATATAAGCACTGAATATTTCCAGAAAGCTGTCTTGATATCTGCCACATCCGCGGCAGCCAGAGGTTCTGCGAGGTCAACGTCGCCGATTTCGGCAGCAAATTCGGGAGTAATAGGATAAACAGTGATACCCATGCTCGAACCTTTGGTCTCAGCATTGCAGGCAGAGTATTATCAACCCTTGGCTGGGAAATTCAACGGCAAATTCAAATGCTGGACCGTCATGAACTCTCCATTCAGGGACTATCAATGAACATTCCAGAAGACGCCGTTACTGCACAGGCAGCGCTGACCGCAGCAATCCCGTACACCCTGTACAGCGATGAAAAACTGGTCAACGAAACCTTCGGACCCAACAATATCCGGCGCCGCGCGAGTGGCACGATCGACTGGCGCGACATGGAAATAGCCAATGGCCGCGTTTCGAATACTGGATTCAGTCTCGACCGCAACGGCTTCACTTTTGTCGAACATCAAACGGCGGTGCGGGATTTCTTTGATATCTCAGAACTCCGCTCGGTGTATTACGCGGAAATCTCCAGCCTGATTCTAAAACTCTCCGGCGGCTCGCGTATCCACGTCTTCGATCACACGCTGCGTTCAGGCAACGAATCCGAACGCGAGGAAAAACTCCTGCGCGAACCCGTAATGTGGGCTCACAATGACTACACCGAATGGTCAGGGCCTCAGCGGGTGCGCGACCTCCTGCCGGACGAGGCTGAAACATTGCTGCAAAAACGATTCGCCATCATCCAGGTCTGGCGCGCAATCAATCAACCCATACAGTCGAATCCTCTCGCTATCGCGGATTCTGCCAGCGTACCTTTCGATGACATGATGATTGCCGAGCGGCGCTATCCCACACGAGTCGGACAGACCTACCGGCTGCGCTACGGCGCCGGACACCGCTGGTTTTATTTCCCGAGGATGAGTCGCGACGAGGCACTGGTATTCAAGGTTTTCGATTCAGCCACCGACGGCCGTGCCCGCTTTACTGCCCACACCTCGTTTGAAGATTCGACTACCCCGCCGGGCGCACCGCCACGCCAGAGTATCGAGGCGCGTGCACTAGTGTTTTTTTGAACCCGTGACCAGGAGGAATAAATTATGGCCAAAGGCTACTGGGTCGTCACTTATCGCAAGATCATCAACGAAGTGGCTTTCAAGCGCTACGCCGAGCGGGCACCAAGCATCGTGCAGTCGCAGGGAGGCCGCTTTCTCGTGCGCGGCATGGCTTCCGAAGCGCACGAGGCCGGGCTCATGCAGCGCGTGGTCGTCATTGAATTCGAGAGCCTCGCAAAAGCGCGGGCTACACACGATTCTGCGGAATATCAGGCGGTGCTGAAGGAACTTGCCGGAAACGCTGTGGAACGTGATCTCCGGATTATCGAAGGTCTCGACTGAGCATCCTTTACCGCTTCACGGGTCGCGAAAACTCATTACGGCAAACCGTCATCCTCAGGTTACGCGGGAACGCCCTGCCAGCTTGCACAACTCCTGATACAACGCCTCGGAAATATCTAGGCCTTCGGCCTGTGCTCGCACCACGGCCAGTTGCCGCCGCGCTCCCGGCAAACGAACCCCCTCGTCGGAAAGCATGTGACAGGCCAGGTCCTCGATGCGGGCGTAATACGTGTCGGCACCTGCCAGTGCTTCAGGATTGATGGCCAGAATCGCGTGCCCGATGCGCGGTTTGTTGCCAGGCTCGAAGTAGGAATCGTTTTCGAAACTGAAGGCTGCGCCTGTCAGCGCGACACACAGTAACTCGACCATCAACGCTAGTGCTGTACCCTTGACGCCGCCGATGGCTACCAGGCTGCCGGTCAACGCAGCCTGAGCATCCGTCGTCGGCTGCCCATCCTTATCTACCGCCCACCCCGGAGGGATCGGCTTGCCTTCCTTTGCCTTCAGCATGATTTTTCCGCGTGTCACCTCGGTCAGTGACAGATCTATGACCACCGGTGCAGCCCCCTTGCGCGGAAAAATCGCAGCAATCGGATTGGTACCAAAAAAAGCTTTTTTTCCGCCCCAGGCATTGATCGCTGAAGGCGAATTGGTGAATGCCAATCCAACCAGACCGGCAGCAGCAACGGGAGCTAGATGATAGGCCGCAGCGCCAAAATGATGGCTATTGGTAACGCCGACGAAGGAAATGCCTACTCGACTGGCCCTCTTGACCGCTTCTTTGACAGCCATTGCCGCAGCGGGAAAAGCTAGCCCGCCCGCTGCATCAATCAGGCAGGTCGCCCCCGACTTGCGGATAATTTTCGGCTTGGCCTTTCCGTTGGCACGACCTTCCCGCAGATGCTGCGCATACAGCGCTACGCGGGAAAGCCCGTGCCCCGACAGTTCTTCGGCTTCTGCGGCAACCAGGGCCTGCGCGGTTGAAACCGCCGTGGCCTTGGAAGCGCCTGCGCGCTTCAGGGCACGGCCGGCAAGATCGGCAAGCGATTCAACGTCAAACTTCGGCATAAGCCAGTAGCCTCAGTCGAGTCGGGTATTTGATGCTTTGGCCACTTCCGCCCACTTGGCGGTTTCAATCTTGACGAATTCAGCGAATTCAGCGGAAGTGTTTCCGCCCGGCTCGGCACCGGAAGCGATGATCCGCTTGGAAACTTCTGGGGACTTTACTGCTGCAACCCAAGACTGATATAGCTTTTCAACTACAGGCGCAGGCGTCTTGCTGGGTGCGAACAGCCCGTTCCACTGCACTGCCATATGCCCAGGCACCCCTGCTTCGATCATGGTCGGAATATCTGGAGCCAAGGCAGAACGTTTAGGACCGGCCACGCCGAGACCGCGCAACTTGCCAACCTTGAAATGCCTGGCGGCAACGGGCAGTACAATGAATGCCGCCTGGGCTTCACCAGTGAGCGTGGCTACCGATTGGGGTGCGGCACCCTTGTAGGGAAGGTGAGTGATCCGCACGCCGGTCTTGATGCGCAGCAACTCCATCGCCATGTGTGACATGGTGCCCGCTCCGGAAGAGGCATAGTCAAGAGCATTTGGTTTCGCCTTCGCAAGCGCCACAAGATCCTTGACGGTTTTCACGGGCAAAGCCGGATGCGCAACCAAGGAGAACGGATACTGGGAAGCCATAGATACTGGCACCAGATCACGGCTCGGGCTGTAGCTCATTTTCCGATAGACCGCCGGGCTGATCGCGAGCGAAGAGTTACCAAACAATACCGTGTAGCCGTCAGCAGGTGATTTGGCAACGATGTCGGCGGCGATGTTGCCACTGGCGCCAGCACGATTGTCAACCACTACCTGTTGTCCAAGACCAGAAGCAAATTTTTGGGCGACGATTCTGGCAATGGTATCGCTGCCGCCTCCGGGCGGAAACGGAACAATCATGCGTACCGGACGCGATGGATAGCTCTGGGCGACAACCTCGCCGACCTGTGCAAGAACTGCAAAGCCAGCGAGAATGATTACCTTGCGTCGGGTCGTGTCACTGCCAATCAAAAATCCCATTGCTCTCCCCTTTAATGTTTTTTCTTGCCTCCAGCGAGTGTCATCCGCATGGCAGGAAAAATCAAACAGTATCCGCTGATGCCAACATGCAGTCTTAGCTGTCTTTCAGCAACGACTGACCGGGCTTGACCCGGGTGAACTGCACCGGTTGCGTATCGCTTAAAAATTTCCCATCTTTCCAAGTGACGCAGGTAAATCGCGAATTATCCAGGTCGTACACTTCAGGAAAATCCGAACGAAAATGCGCACCACGGGAATCCTTCCGGGCCGTTGCCGCAAAGCGGATTGACTTAGACACCAGCACCAGATTCTTCAGGTTAAGCCAGTCATGCCAAGTCAGATTGAACGCAAGCGTTGTCCCGTCGACGCCCGCAGTATCCAGTTGTGCATCCAGTTCGTCGAGCAATCCTGAAGCCCGCTCCAGCGATGCGGCGTCGCGGATGATACCGACATCGTCCCACATGACATTGTAAAGCCGTTCACGAATCGCATTGAGATCTCCGCCCTTGCGACCCAGTGGGGCTTTGCAGCATGCCACCGCGTCATCAATCGCCTGCTGATCGGGCGCACGAAATTCACCATTTTTCCTGACCCATCCCGGCAGGACATCGCCGGCAATGCCTCCGAACACCGTTGAATTCGCTACCCCGTTTCCACCCAGGCGGTTGGCGCCGTGCACGCCGCCGGAATCCTCCCCAGCGACAAACAGCCCTGTCAGGTCGGTGGAGCAATCAGTCCTGAATGCCACGCCGCCCATCATGTAGTGTGCTGTGGGCACCACGTCGACCAGGCCGCCGACCAGATCAAATCCGCAGTCCGCACAACGCTCGACCATGCCCTTGAATTCCTTGCGTACCATCACCGGATCCAGATGGCCCATAGTGATGTACAGCCCGCCATGCTTGTTTACGCGCCCGGCACGCATTTCCTCGTACATGCCGCGACTGACGATGTCGCGGGTCGCGCGCTCGTTGCGCGGATCGTAGTTGTGCATGAAGCGTTCTTCAGCGCCATTCAGCAGATAACCGCCGGCTCCGCGCAATCCCTCCTCAATGATGGTGCCGGTAATTCGGGTGTCCGCGCCCGCAATCAGCCCGGTCGGATGAAACTGCACCATCTCCATGTCGCGCAGTACCAGTCCGCCGCGCAGCGCCATCGCCATGCCGTCACAGCTCTTGTCGCCGGAGGGTGTATGAAACTTGTACATGGTCGGTCCGCCGCCGGTCGCAAGCAGCACCGCCTGCGCCTGGACGAAGACGAACTCGCCGCTGCGCATGTCGATCATCAATACGCCGGCAATCGCATCGCCGGCCTTGTTCTTGATGAATTCGACGGCACGGTGTTCTTCCAGTCTCCCGATCCCTCGCGCCCACACCTGTTCGGCAAGCCGGTTAATTATTTCGATACCGGTCAGATCACCCTTGTGAACGGTGCGATCAAACGTCTGCCCGGCAAACGCTTTCTGGTGGATAGTGCCGTCGGGATTGCGGTCGAAAAAACAGCCGAGTTCATTTTCCAGTTCATGAATGCGCTCGACGGCCTTTTCCACCAGCGTCCACGCCAGATCCTGATCAGGCAGCCACTTGCCGCCCTCGATGGTATCCATGAAATGCCGCTCGACCGAATCTCCCGCGGCCAGAGCCACGTTGTAGCCGCCCTGCACCATGCGCGTGCAGCCGCTTTTTCCAAGCAGGCCTTTTACAGCGACGGTGATCGAAAGATCGGGGTCATGCTGATGCGCGTGCAGCGCGGCGAACAGTCCGGCTCCGCCCGACCCCAGGATCAGGATATCTGTTTGGATGGTCTTCATTTTGCGCTGCTCTGGTCTTTGACACCGAGGGCGGCCAGCACCCCCGCGCGCTTGTCCTTGGCCGAGGCGTTCACTGCGGTATAAAGACTGCCGCCATGACTGTCCATCGCCACCAGTAACGGGCCAAACCCCTTGATGCGGAATTTCCACAACGACTCGGGATTCAGGTCATCGAGGTCGACTTCTTCGATCTGCTCGATCCAGGTGGTTTCTAGCGCAGCCGTACCGCCGATGATCGCAAGATAAACTCCGCCGAGATCGCTGAAGGCTTTGGCCGAGGCCGCGAACAATCCGCCCTTGCCAATCACGATCCGCACGCCATACTGTTCCATCAACGGACGCGTGAAACGCTCCATGCGCGCGCTGGTTGTGGTGCCGATGCAGATCGGTGCATAGCCCGACGGATGCGCTTCGGTCTCGCCCACCCACTTGACGTTGGGCGCGGTGTGGATGACCGCGTGACCCTTCAGGTCAAACCGGGTCTTGCGGCCATGATCGAACATGTGAATCTGCGTGGCATCGCGAATGCCGAACAGGGTGTCGTGCAGCGTAACAGTATCGTTGGTGCGCAGCTTGCGTATCTGTTCCTCGGTCACTGGCATGTGCAGTTTGTAATGTGCCATGTCAGTATCCGTAGTTAAGACCGTCCGGGGTAAAGGTTGCGCGCGCACGACGCGCAGAATGGCACTGCATGTTGACCGCTACCGGATTCATCGTGATGTGCGTTGCCGCGGTTTCGACATGCACCGCAAAAGCGGTGGAGTCACCGCCGAGACCCTGCGCGCCGACGCCGAGCTGGTTGACCACTCCGCTCAACTCGGTCTCGAGCCTCGCACCCTCAGGATCCGCGCAAACACTCCCTAGCGGCCGCGTCGCCGCGACCTTGGACAGATGAACACAAAGGTCCGCGGTACCGCCGACGCCGACGCCGACGATGACCGGAGGACAGCTCTTGCCGCCCGCCTCAAGCACGCAATCAACGACAAATGTCTTGATAGCGGCAATGCCTTCCGCTGGTATGGCCATTTTCAGCCACGAATTATTCTCAGACCCCGAACCCTTGGGAATCATTTCTAT
This sequence comes from Burkholderiales bacterium, assembly GCA_038106575.1. Classification (GTDB taxonomy): domain Bacteria; phylum Pseudomonadota; class Gammaproteobacteria; order Burkholderiales; family SG8-41. The sequence continues at coordinate 13,857 of JAYOED010000003.1, read as the reverse complement.
GGCCAGCATGTCAGCATCAGGGACAAAATCAATATTGATGACCGGAATCTGGCGACCGCATGAAGTGTGTTCATTCTTGCGGGTGGTCGGGTGCACCACCGACGAACGCAGCGGGTGCTCCTTGGTCGCGCGCTTGCAGCCCTTGATGATCGCCTGCTTTAGCGCATAACCGTCGATATCGACGTTGGCTCCTATGGTGACGTTGTAAATCGGGATACCGGTATCCTGGCAAAGCAGATTGGTGGTGTCCTCCGCAACCTTGATGTTGCGGATCATGGTACCGAGTATGGCCTTGCCCGTCGGATTGGATTCGGTCTTGTCAAGACGCTGAAACCCTTCCTTGATGTCCGGCGGCAGCATTTTCAGCGCCCGGATATACAGCTCCTTGCAGGCCTCTTCTACGTGTTTGGGATCGATATTCACGACTCGCCTTCCGTTACCGGTAGCCGCACCGGGAGGCCCGGCGCGGCACCTTACTGATCAGTTGACCTGAAGCTTGCGCTCCTTGATGACTTTGGCCCAGCGCAGGCTTTCTTCCCGGATAGCCTTGGCAAAATCTCCGGAATCATTGCCCACCGGCACCATGCCGAGATCGTCAAACCGCTTGGCGATTTTAGGGTCACGCAGGGCCTTCACCGTGTCTTTCTGGATCTTCGCGACAACAGCCTTGGGTGTTCCTGCAGGAACCATGAAACCGAACCAGCCCAGATTCTCAAACCCCTTGAGGGTCTCGGACACTGCAGGCACATCAGGTAACTGCTTTGCGCGCTGCGGGCTGGTTACCGCCAATGCGCGGAGACGTTTTGCACGCACATGGGCAATCGCGGCCGAAAGGTTCGGCGTCACAAACTGGATCTGACCGCCGAGGAGGTCCCCGATCGCTGGTGCTTCACCTTTGTAGGGGATATGAATTACGTTGATGCCTGCGGAATAAATGAAATTTTCTCCAGCCAGATGGGTTTGCGTGCCGATACCCGCGGAACCAAACGTTACACCGCCCGGTTTGGCCTTCGCCATGTTGATCAGGTCTTGCACGGTTTTAGCCGAAAAATTCGGATGTACGACAATGGCCTGAGGACCGCTGGCGACATTAGTCACGGCAACCAGATCCCTGTTTGCGTTGTAGGGAAGCTTACGGTACATGTGCTGGTTTGCGGTAACAATCGATCCTGACGTCATGAAAAGGGTGTAACCGTCTGCCGGCGACTTGGCGGCAAGATCTGCCCCAATGTTGCCACCGGCACCGGCACGGTTATCCACGACGATGGATTGTCCCCATATTTCCGTAAGTTTCTGCGTCACGGTGCGAGTCACGATGTCTGTCGCCCCGCCCGCCGAAAACGGCACGATTACCCTGACCGGTTTAGTGGGATAACCCTGTGCGGCAACCGCGCTTGAAACGCACATCACTGCTGCAATCAATATCCGTTCTGCCCAACGCATTTTTATCTCCTTATTGTAAAGACTGTGCTCAAATACCCGCCTGATTCAAGATACTCCATGGCTGTTTGATGCAACAAGGCGCCTCCGTCTACAGCCCCAGCGCATCCGCAGCCAGCTTCCTCAGCTCACGACTCATCCTCTCACGCACGGCCTTATATGCCGGTCGCTTCGCAACATTGGTCATTTCATAAGGATCCCTGGCCAGGTCATACAACTCATCCAGCTCCCCGTTGCGTGCGCGGTTGACCCAGTGAATGTACTTGTAGCGGTCGGTACGCACCGCCTTGTAGGTCATGTTGACCAGCCACGGATAGGCATTCTCGGCCCAGTATTCGACTAACAACGATTTTCGCCAGCCGGCGCGCTTACCGGCCAGCAACGGCAGCAATGAGTGGCCCTGGATGTGCGCACCAGGCTTGCCGCCTGCGAGTTCAATTAATGTTGGCGCCAGATCCTGCAGGATCACCAGATTGTCCTGGCGCGTTCCAGCCTTGACCATTTTCGGATAACGGATGGTCAGCGGTGAACGGATGCCTTCCTCGTAGGCAAAGCGGCGCTCCGGGCCAATGCCGTGTTCGCCGAAAAAGTAACCGTTGTCACCGAGAAAAAGGATCATCGTATTGTCGAGTTCACCGGTATCTTCAAGTGCCCGCAGGATCATGCCGACGCCCTCATCCACCGCCGCCATCATGGCCGCGCGCAAGCGGATTTCCTCCTGCTTGCCGGAATGAATGGCGTCATGCATCACCTTGGATTCACGCGTCTTGCGCAGCGCCACGGCCTCGGCCCAGGCCGGCTTGTGCTTGAGAAACTCTTCGGGCTTCTGCATGTTCGGCTTTTTCGGAAACACACAGCCCCTGTAAAGATTCTCGTGCCGCTTGGCCGGCCGATAACCATCCATCTTGAATGAGCCGTCGGCCGCCTGTTCGGCATCGGGATGCACGGCCTTGTGCGCGAACCACAGCGCCCACGGTTTTTTGTTCTTTCTCCGCGCCCTGCCCCGGATCCAGTCCTCGGCCATCCCGTTCATGATGTCGGTGACGTAGCCCTTGTGCTGCACGTACCTGCCGTTTTCGTTCAGCTTCGGGTCGTAAAGTCTGCCGTGGCCGTCATAGGCTACCCAGAAGTCATATCCGGGACGCGGCTTGCCGTCGTTGCCCATGTGCCACTTGCCGATATGCGCCGTTTCGTAACCGAGCTTCTGCAGTTCAAGGTGGTAATTTGGCAGACGGTGGCTGGCTAGGTCGCGGGCGACATTGTCGATGATACCGTGGCGGCTGGCGTACTGGCCGGTGAGCATCGAGGCACGATTGGGCGAACAGATCGGCGTGGTATGAAAAGCCCGCTCGAACAGCACGCCTTCATGGGCGATGCGATCGATGTGCGGCGTCTTCATGTAGGGGTGGCCGCCGGCACCGAACTCGTCGTAGCGCAGATCGTCGACCAGAATCACCAGAATGTTCGGTTTTTTCTTTTTCATGCGTGTTTGTCTTCGCGTGTCTCGTTCAGACCAGGTTCAGCGAAAATGCGAGTACTGCCACCAGCGAAATGCCGGCTGCCGCGGCCAGCAGCGATTTCTGCCATTCGCGCCATTCGAGAAATTCAAGCGCCAGCAGCCGCAGACCCCCGGCCATGTGTGCCGCGAGCAGCAGCACCAGACCCGTTTCCGCGGCCTTGACCAGCGGCTGTTGGGTCCAGCGCAGGAAGCCGTCGAGTACTGCCGGTCCATGCAGTGCCTGCCCCAGCGCCCAGAAATGCAGCGGCAGAAACAATGCCAGCAGCAGTCCCGATAACCGGTGCACCAGAAAAGCCCAGTATGCCGGGTGGTTGCGCGAGCGGAAATCGTTCTTCACGCGGTGCCTCCACTGAACACCCCGATCACCGCACGCATGCCCCAGACAGCGAGTCCGAGGCCGATCACCGTAACCGCCAAATCAATCCCTCGGCCACGCACCCCGGTCATCTCGCCAATGATCGTGCGCAAGCCGATCGGCGCATGCACTGCAACCGCGACCACAAAAACCGCATAGAACACAAACCAGCCGGCATTGCCCTGTGTGCGGCCAAGGATTTCCGTTGCGCTCAATCCGCTTTGCACCGCATAGATCATCGTCAGCAGATGCACTACAACACACACTGCCAGCACCATCGCGCTGGCGCGTTGCACCCCCCACAGCAATACCTCGGTGCGACGGCTCATGAGCAGCGCACCTCTTCTCGAAAAATTATTAAGTATTTGTTTTTAAACACTTTATATCTCGCCCGCCAGTGTCGCTGCCAGCACTGCGCGTTTCAGGCCAGCAATGCCGGCAGTCGGAGACAGCCCCTTGGGGCAGCGCTCGGTGCAATTCAGATGTGTATGGCAGGCATGGCAGCCGGAATCCCCGGCCACTGCCTGCAGTCGTTCAAGCCGCGCCGTATCGCGCACGTCATTGACCAGCGTCCAGGCGCGATTGAGTGCGGCCGGTCCCAGATAATCCTTGTTCCAGCTCACCACGTCGCAGGCGCTGTAGCAGACACCGCAGCCGATGCATTCGATGCCCGCTTCAATGCGCTTGCGCTCCTTCGATTCGGGCGAGACCTTTGCAAATCCCTGCTTGCGCGTGGTGCTGCCGGTGAAGCGGCCTCGTGCCTTCGCCCACTTGTCGAAAAATTCGCGCATGTCGGTCACGAGATCCTTGATCACCGGAAGATTGCGCAGAGGCGCGATTTCGACCTTATTGTCGGAAGCAACCTTGTCGACATGTGTGCGACAAGTCCAGCGTGACACGCCGTTGACCGTCATTGCACAGGAACCGCAGACGCCGACGCGGCAGGCGAAACGATAGGCCAGCGTCGGATCGCACTTGCGCTGCACATAGGTCACCACATCAAGCACGGTCTGGCTTTCCTGCCTTGGCACCTCGAAATCCTGAAACCCGCCTTCCTCGGTACCGCGCCAGATCCTGACCTGCAATGTTTCCATCTTTCGTTTCCTAATGTGAGGCTGCGGTTGCACCCGTGGTCACGGTCGGCGCTGCCAGCCGCTGGATCATCACGTTGATGCAGGCCGGCTTGCCGCTGGCAACCGCTCGCTCAAGTGCCGGCTGCAGCTCTGCTGCACGCGTCACCAGTTCGCCGTGGCCACCAAGCGCCGCCACCGCAAGATCATAACGCGTACCGCCGCGCAGTTCGCAGCCATGCGCACGGGACTTGCCATACGTACGTAACTGAATCTGGTGCTCGGCATTCCAGCAGGAGTCGTTACCGACCACGACGATCATCGGCACGGCATCGCGCACCGCTGTGTCGAACTCCATCAAATGAAAACCGAAAGCGCCGTCACCCATCACCGCCACCACCGGCGCCCGCTGCCTGAGCATCCGTGCGGCAAAAGCAAAAGGCACTCCGCTGCCGATCGAACCACCGACGCCGTTGATGACGCGGGTTGGTGCGTTGATGCAGGCCTGCGCCCACTGGCCGATTTCTCCCCCGTCAGCCACAAAAACCGCGTCCGGCGACGTATCCAGAACTTTCTGCACTGCACGGCCCAGTTCGACGGGATGCACCGGACCGTCGCCGCTGTTAATATCGCGCCACGCTGCAGGACGAAACGAAACAGCATCTGTCACGGCCTGCCGCCACGCTGCTACCGTATGAGGTTTTGCAATGGCTGCCAAAGCGCGCACGGTGGGCACACTATCCGCCTGTTCAGACAATAAGACACGTGCTGCTCCGAGATTCTTTACAGCGCGCTGCAAAGCGTCGGCCTCGGGATCGATCACTGCAAACCGGCAATCGGCCGCAAATGGCGGCGTTTTGCCGAATCGCAATGTAAAGTCAGGTTGCTTTCCGATCAATACGACCAGATCGGCCTTTGCCAGCGCGCCGGCGAAAGCGCCCAGCGCAGGATCGTTGACGCCGCGCGGACTTTCCATACACAGCACCGGTGCGCCCGTGGCGACAGCCAGTTGTTTGACCAGGCCGGACACCGGCGCATGTTGCATCACCGGACCAAGCAGGATCAGCGGTCGCGTCGCTGATTGGATCAAGGCCTTAAGCCCGGTCACCGTCTTGGTGTCTGGGGAATTTTCTTTCGCCGCAAAATCAGCGTTGGATGCCAGATACCTGGCGCCGTCATCCACTTTGGCTTCGAGCACATCGAATGGCAGACTCAGGTGTACGGGGCCGGGGCGGCCTGACCGCGCAATTCTGCAGGCCTTGGCAATATCCGCACCCAGTGCTTCGGCACTGGCCGCAGTCCAGGAGGCCTTCACCACGGGCCTTGCAAGATCAGCCTGACGCATTTCCTGGAACGAGCCGCTACCCAGTTCTGACAGCGGTGCGTGACCGGACAACAACACGATCGGTGATTCCGAAGACAGCGCGGTATAGAGCGCGCCTACGCCGTTGGCATGGCCAGGTCCTCCGGTCAGCAGCGCGATGCCCGGTTCACCGGTGAGCCGCGCCCAGGCATCGGCCATGTGCACTGCCGCGCCCTCGTAGCGGACATGCGTAATCTCCAGTTTCGCTTCGATGGCCGCATCATAGACCGGCATGATGTGATTGCCCGACAGCGAAAAAATCCTGCGCAACCCGGCCTGAGCCAGCGTACACGCAAGAATGTCGGCACCACGGAGTTGGGTCATCTGTAGTTGTGTTGCGACGTCGGCTGCACTGCGTCAAACAAAGAAAACCGTAGAAAACCGGACATTGCAGGCAAGCATGATTATGCCTGCCCGCAATGCCGGTCAGGTATTACGCGCTTTCGTAGAGACGGGTCATCACAAACTCGCGGTGTCCCAGCGCTTCAGCAGCAGTCAGTCTGCCGTTGCAGGTACGCAGCATGATCTCGAGCAGTTCTTCGCCGGTCTGGTCGAGGTTTTTCTGCCGCTGCAGCAGACCGGAGCAGTCGTAATCAACGTGCTCGGACATGGTACGCACCGTGCGCGGATTGGCGCAGAGCTTGATCACCGGAATGATCGGGTTGCCGATGACGTTACCCTGGCCGGTCGGGAAGAAATGCACCACGTAGCCAGATGCCGCACACAGGGTGACCATTTCAGCCGCGGCAGAAGAGGAGTCCATGAACCAAAGCCCGGGCTTGGTCGGCGTTTCAGCCTTGTCGAGCACGCCGATGACCTTGCACTTCTTGCCGATCTTCTGGATGTTGCCAAGCGCTTTTTCCTCGATTGTGGTGAGACCGCCTGCGATGTTGCCCTTGGTCGGCTGCGACTCGGAAAGATCGCTGGTCTTGTGACGCTCGACCACTTCCTGGTAGCGGTTGAACATCTTCATGAAATCCTCGCGCACCTGCGGCGTCGCGCAACGGTCGGCGACGATGTTCTCGCCGCCGGTGATCTCGGTCGTCTCGCCGAAGCACATGGTCACGCCCAGCGGCTCAAGCTTGTCGAATGCACTGCCCACCGTCGGATTGGAACCACAGCCCGAGGTCGTGTCGGATTCGCCGCACTTGGTCGACACCCAGAGGTCGCTGATCGGGCATTCCGTGCGCTGCAGCTCGGAAGCCCATTGCACGTATTCCTTCGCGACCTTGGAAGCGCGCAGGATGGTGTCATGGTCGCCGTGCAGCTCGATGCCGAAGCCGGTTACCGGCTTGCCGGTTTTGGCGATGCCATCGACAACTTTCTTGGCCCAGCCTTCCTCGATGCAGATCACAACGACGGCGGCGACATTGGGATTCGCGCCTGCGCCGATCAGGGTGCGGAAATGAAGATCAAGGTCGGCGCCAAACTGCAGACGGCCGTAAGGATGGGGAATCGCCAGTGTGCCCTTGACGTTGTTGGCAACGGCTTCAGCGGCGGCATTTGAAAGGTCATCCACCGGCAGGATCAGGACGTGGTTGCGGACACCAACGCGACCATTCTCGCGGCGGTAGCCCATGAATGTGGTTTTGCTGTCGATCATATTAAACTCCGGAAATATTCGGTATAGCGCGTTTTACCAGCGCTTGGTTTTAATGTTGTGGACATGTGCATGCTCGCCCACCTTGATGTCGGCAACTGCCTTGCCGATATCAAAACCGTATTTGATGATAGTGTCACCCTTCTTGATCTCGCGCAGCGCGGCCTTGTGGCCGATCGGGATGTCGTTGATCGCCTTGACCTTGATCGTGGAATCATCCTCCATCACCCAGCCGATCATTTCCTGACCGGCCTTGATGCCTTCGATCACGGCGACGCCAACCGTGTCCTTCTTGTCATGAACCAACAGATGAATCATGGGGCCTCCTTGGTGTAATTCTGGTGAACCTGAAATTCGGACGCGGACGCGGCCGGAACAATGCGGAATGCAGGGGCCATGATGCTACGCGGGCCATCTTCGCAAAGTCAACTAGATGACCTATATGAATAGCCGGTCATCATGCTAGACTGCCGTGCTCCGTTTCCCTAACGCTGCAAACTGATGGCTGAACAATCCGTATCCGGCAATCTCACCCCCGTTCCGCTATACCGGGAAGTGCACTGGCGCATCACGCGTGCGCTCGCCGAAGGTCAATGGAAACCGGGTGAGGCCATCCCCAGCGAATCACGGCTGGCCGCCGAATTCACAGTGTCGATCGGAACCATAAGGCGCGCCATTGATGAGCTCGTTGCCGGCCGCATCCTGGTGCGTCAGCAGGGGCGCGGCACCTTCGTCGCCACCCATACCGAAGACCGCACGCTGTTTTATTTCTTTCATGTCGTCGGCAAGGACGGACGACGTGAGTTTCCGGTGTCCGAACTGCTGTCATTCCGGCGAGAGCGCGCAGATGCTGCTGACGAACTGCATCTGGGTGTGCCACGCGGATCGCGCATGGCGAAAGTGCGCAACTTACTCAAACTGACCGACAAACCGGTCGTACTGGACGACATCACGGTTTCCACTGATCGTTTCAAGCGCATTGATGAAAACACCTTCCGCAACCGGGAAGGGACCATCTATGGTCTTTATCAGGCGCGTTACGGCGTCAATGTGGTACGCATCAACGAACGCCTCTCGGCAACTCACCCGCCGGCCGACGTTGCGTCAATACTTGGCATGCGCGAAAACCAGCCCGCACTGCATATCCGCCGCATCGCCTACACCTACAACGATTCACCAGTGGAATACCGCTCGAGCTGGATCAATACCGCAGACCACGAGTATCTGAGCGATCTGTGGAAAACCGCGGCGCGCTAATCGTCTCAGCGTCCCAGTTCACGACGGGCAATAGCGGTCTGCGATGGATCTTTCGCGTGCGTCAGTACCCATTCAAATTGTTCCCGGGCGTCTTTTCTTAACCCACCGCGGGCAAGCGCAAGTCCCGCACGTATCCGCGACTCGACGGCAAGCGCATCAGGGACGGCGGCGTGTAGAGCCGAGCGCAGATGATAGTCGGCGGCCTGCAATGGCCGGTTCCGTGATTCATGGATTTTCGCGATGTCCGTCAGCAACTCGCGCACCTGCGCAGTCCCGATCTGCGTCAAAACGCTTTCGAACAGCGTGAGCGCAGCGTCGGCCTGGCCGTGATCGGCCAGCTGTCGCGCCAGAGCCAGCCATTGCTGCTGCAGCTGCTGCTCAATCAGGAGTTTGCTGCCCGCAAGTTTCACGGCCGCGTCCGCAGCAATATCCGCACGACCTGCACGAATCGCCAGGGCCGACAACCTGATGTCCCAGCTCAACAGAGGAACATCGATCGGTGCGGGAGCACCATTCCAATATTCCAGGGCGCGACCCGGGTCTCCCAGCTTTTCAGCCAGATTACCGAGAACGTGCCTTGCGTTGACCGGAAGCACTGATGCATTCCCAGGCCATGAACCGAAAACGCGCAATGCCGTGCGCGGCAGCCCCGACGCCGCCAACATCGCTGCCAGCTCATCCTGCGCACGCCTGCGCATCGCATCGACCGCCGACCGCCTCGCCAGATAGCCCATATAGGCGCGTGCCACCACGGGCTCTTCGCTGCGGCGGCGCAACGCGAATTCCAGCCAGCTCGATTCGTCTCCGGAAAGCAGGTGATAGGCATTTGCATTTTGGCGCGCGAATTCCGCATAGCTATCCCACAGCACGGATCCCGTCACGTCCACCTCAGCCTCATGGTTCAGCAATCGCTCCTGTGCCTCGATTCCGGTCGCCGCATTGTTCTGGCGCATCGCCCCATCGCGCACGATGCGCCACCACCTGGGATCATCATCACGGACCAGTGCAGCCCGAGCCTGACGGATCGCATCAGCCGCAGATACCAACCCGGTATGCAAACGCAGTCGGAGCTTGGTCGCCCCTCGTTCATCAAGCAACCCCAGCCAGTTGACCGCCTCCTTGACCAGTCCGAGATCAAGCAGCGCATCGACGAACAGCGTTGCGACCGCCCTGTCGAGCGGACGATAGTCCTGCTGGAAACGCAGCATGCTGCGATAGGCCTCGTCAGCCCTGCCTTCACGGACATAACTGCGGATGACCAACTGCCGGATCAGGCGCACACGCACGGGATCGATGCCCTCCGCCCACAACGCACGTCCTGCATGAATACGCGATTCAGCAAAGCGGCCGAGCGCAAACGCCGACTGCGCCGCGAGAGCGTAAAGCTCCAAGCGCGCCGCAGAATCCAGTTGCACAGGCAGCGCGGCAGCCCTGCGCAACAACTCTTCATGCACACCCGCCTCAGCCAGCAATTGCATCCGCAGACGCTGCCATTCCAGCCAGCGTGGCGCAGCGGAATCTGCCGGCCGAAGCATGTCGATGCGGTGCAAAGCCAGTTGAATGGCGTGCGACTTTGCGATTGCGCGCACAGTGTCCAGTGCGTCAGTGACTTCAGCCGCAACGGCAAACCTCGCCGCAATCAGGCAGGCGAAGACCGGCCCGGCAAGCAACAGGAACAGCATTTTCATCATGAGATCATTGTAGCGGGCCGCAATGAATAACTCACAGACAAAGAAAAAGGCGGCCTGAGCCGCCCTTTCTGAAATACGGCTTGCCGATTACTTTTCGGCGGTTGCTTCCTCGGGCTCCGCAACCACTTCTGCATCAGCTCCGGCTTCGGCGTTGTAAGTCAGCTTTTCCTTGATGCGCGCGGCTTTGCCCGACAGCCCGCGGAGGTAATACAGCTTGGCTCGACCAACGTCGCCACGGCGCTTGACTTCGATGCTGGCAATGGACGGCGAATAGGTCTGGAATGTCCGCTCGACACCTTCTCCCGACGACACCTTGCGCACGATGAACGAGGAATTGATTCCGCGGTTGCGCTTGGCGATGACGACGCCTTCGTACGCCTGCACGCGCTTGCGTTCGCCTTCGACAACGTTGACGTTGACAATCACCGTATCACCGGTAACGAACTCGGGAAGCTTGCGCCCGAGACGCTTGATTTCTTCCTGCTCCAACTGCTGTATGACGTTCATACTCAACTCCTTAAAACTCGCTGCGTCCGTCCTCATGACGTCCGCGGTTAAACCGCTTTGCTCCCTGCATCCAGTTCCTGCCGGTATTCGTCCAGCAATGCCTGGTCCGTCGCCGACAGCTTCCGTGCTTCAAGCAGTTCTGGTCTACGCTTCCAAGTGCGCCCCAACGCCTGCTTGCGCCGCCACCGCTCGATTACCGCATGATTTCCCGACAGCAACACCGGCGGCACCACCCTGCCTTCGTACACTTCCGGACGTGTGTAGTGCGGACAGTCTAGCAACCCGTCGACAAACGAGTCCTGATTCGCCGACTCCGCACCGCCCAGCGCGCCGGGCAATTGCCTCACCACGCAGTCCATCAAAACCATCGCAGCCAGTTCGCCGCCGCTCAGCACATAATCGCCGATGGAGATCTCCTCCACCGCAAACTGCTCCAGCACCCGTTCGTCCACGCCTTCATAGCGTCCAGACAGAAGCACTATGCCGGCTTCCTTCGCCAGACCCGCAACCGCCGTGTGATCCAGCGGCCGCCCCTGCGGCGACAAGTGCACCAGCCTGGGCTTGGCAACACCGGCGCTGAACTGCCGCTGACGCGCCGAATGCAGCGCGTTTCCCACCGGTTCGGCCATCATCACCATTCCGGGGCCGCCGCCATACGGCCGATCATCCACGGTCCGGTGGACATTCTTCGCGAAATCCCGCGGATTCCACGCCACCAGTTGGTAAAGCCCCCGTTCGCGTGACCGACCGGTAACGCCATGTTCCGTCACGGCGTCAAACATTTCAGGGAACAGCGTGACCACGTCGAACTGCAGCATCAGTAGTCCACTTCCCAGTCCACCTTGATGACACCACCGGTGATATCCACCTTGCGTATCACCGGCTCGATGAACGGCACCAACCGTTCACGTTCGCCATCCACCACAATCACGTCATTCGCGCCGGTTTCGATCAGCCGGGAAACCGTGCCCAGCACTACACCTGCCTCGTTCACCACCTTCAGCCCGATTAGGTCGGCCCAGTAATATTCGCCGGATGCCGTTACCGGAAAACCGTCCCGGGAAATCGCGACCTGCAAACCCCGCAATGCCGCCGCCTCTTCCCGGCTTTTAATGCCTTCAAATTTCGCTAGCACGAAAGCGCCATGCTTTCGGGCTGATGCTATAACCTGCTGCTGCCAATTGCCTTCCTGACCGACCTGCCAGACCGCGTTTTGCAGAAGACCCAGTGGAGAATCAGAGAATGGTTGTACTTTTATCCAGCCCTTGATGCCGTACGGGGCGGCAATCCGCCCCATGATCACCAACCGCTCAGGCGGCTTTCTGCTCACCGGCCAGCTTGACGAGCCGGGTCACCGTGTCGGACAGCAGCGCGCCCTTGCTTTGCCAGTATGCGATGCGTTCACGATTGATTCGCAGACGCTCACCGCCTTCGGGCGCCTTGGGATTGTAGAATCCGAGACGCTCGATGAAGCGGCCGTCGCGCGGAAATCGCGAGTCGGCAACCACGAAATTGAAAAACGGGCGCTTTTTTGCGCCCCCACGTGCCAAACGAATAACCACCATGTCGAATTCCTATATTCCCGTCGACCGGGAAAAGCCGAAAGGGCCGGATTTTACGTTATTTTTTCAAAGTCACGCAACGTACACGGGTTGCCGCCGCAGCGTCCCGCAGGAAACAAGTTGATCGCCAAATTTAGACATATATATTTGTTTTATAAGGATATTTTATGAATCATGCTGCCAAATCCCCGCATGTCCGCCTAACCACCGCGCTGAAAATGCGGTTCGGCAGCGAACATGCCATCAGCGACACCCAGCCCGGAATGGCCGAACTGGCGCTGATGGCGGAGCACTGCTCAGTCCGGCGTTTCGCCGCTACGCCCGTGGCTCCGGAACTGCTGCGCCTGCTGCTGGCATGCGCGTTTTCAGCGCCGACTAAGAGCGACCTGCAGCAGGCTGACATCATCCACATCGTCGATACAGACAAACGAAAACGGATTGCCGCAACCATTCCGGAAATGCCGTGGATCATGGATGCGCCGGTGTTCCTAGTGTTCTGCGGCAACAACCGCCGCATCCGCCAGATCGGAAGCTGGCGCGGCAAGCCCTTCGTCAATGAACATCTGGATCACTTCATGAATGCCGCAGTCGATGCCGGCATCGTGATGATGAACTTCATCCGCGCCGCCGAAGCAGCCGGACTTGGCACCTGTCCGATCAGCGGTATTCGCAATGCTGTAACAGCCAACAGCAATGAACTTGGCCTCCAAGAAGGTGTCTTTCCGGTCGCGGGCCTGTGCGCCGGTTACCCGACAAATCCTGGTCACATCAGCGCAAGACTTCCTCTTGACGTCACGGTGCATGTCGACCGCTACGACGAGTCGCGGCTGCGCGAGCATGTGGACGCCTACGATCGGCGTCGCCACCAGTTGCACCCCTATGGGAAGCAACGCCATGCCGCGCAATTTGGCAAATCGGAATTTTACGGCTGGTCTGAAGACAAGGCGCGGCAATATGCCGTTCCGGAACGCGCGGACTTTGGTGATTACATCCGCACCCAGGGCTTCAGCCTGAAATAAGTTCGCGCCACAGCTCAGCGCATGCCGGGAAACATGCCTTTCATCGAGCGCATCATTTTCGCCATGCCGCCCTTGGCCACCATTTTCATCATTTTCTGCGCCTGTTCGAACTGATTTAGCAGACGATTCACCTCCTGCACGGTGACCCCCGCCCCTACGGCAATGCGCCGTTTACGCGAGGCCTTGATCAATTCCGGTTTGGAGCGCTCGAAAGGGGTCATCGAATTGATGATGCCTTCCAGCCTCCTAATAGCCTTGTCGTCCATCTGCGGCGCAGACTGTGCCGCCCGTGCCAGTTGTACTGGAAGCTTGTCCATCAGCGCGCCCATGCCCCCCATCTTGCGCATCTGCGTGACCTGCTGCTTGAAATCCTCCAGATCAAAGCCCTTGCCGCTTTTGACCTTGCGCGCGAGTTTCTCTGCCTCTGCCTGATCCACCGACTTACGCACATCCTCGATCAGCGACAGCACATCC
>JAYOED010000125.1:0-2900 GCA_038106575.1 Burkholderiales bacterium | reverse complement strand
GTGCTGATGTAACCCGGCATACTCGCTTGGTCCGGACTCCGAGGCGCCAGATGGCGCTGAACGCCACGACAGCGCGAAGTAGCTATGCACATGGCCGGCCCCGCGGCAGTTCTGGTTTATTCCGCAAGCGCCATAACCCGCTCCTGCAACCGTTTATCAAACCGCTGGATTTCGATGAACTTGTGGCGCGAAGTGTTTCCACTCTTCAGGCGCAGCGAACCGGACGGAATATCCAGTGTGGCGGTCAGCCGGGACGGCAGCGCGGCGTTGGCCCGGCCGTCAGCGGTGGGTGCTGCAATGCGGATTTTCAGTGCGCCGTCATGCATTCCGAAAATGCCGGTGTATATGGCGTTCGGCTGCACGTGAATGCACAATGTCAGCCGGTCCTGCTTCGCACCATGGCGAGGCCATTCGTCCTTCATTTTAGCCAGTGCAGCACTTCCGATTCCAGTCCGGCGATCGGCAGTATCAGCAGCAATTGGCAGACGACCAGAACGAATAACGGTGACAGGTCGACATTGCCGATCGGCGGGATGCGGCGGTGAAATATTCGCAGCACTGGCCGTGTCATGGCGTCAAGCAGTGGCGCAACTGGGCTGTCGGGATTGATCCATAAAAGCAGTGCCTGCATCAGCGTGGCGACGAGGACGATGTAGACCAGCATTTTCATCACGGCCAGCGCAGCCAGTGCGGCAATACCAATACCAGCGATGCCGACTTCGGGACCGTAGCGGAATCCGCGGATCTGCAGCACAACCAGAAACTCGAGAACCTGTATCAGCCAGGCCAGCAGCAGCGTCGGCAAATCGAAGCCCCACAGCCCCGGGATCAGACGTCGTGCCGGGCGCACCATGAAATCGGTAAGTGCATTGACAAAATCCGAGAGGGGATTGCGATAGGGCGCGCGCACCCATTGCATATAAAAACGCAACAGCAGTGCTAGCGTCAGCAGACCGAACGCCACCTGTGCGATGAAAATCAGCGCAGTGCCGATCACGTCAATCTTTTCCTAGGGTGTCGCCGAGTTCGGCGGCGCGTTCGGCCGCTCCGCGTACTGCGCGCTTGAAAGCTTCGACGATCTGGGCCTCGTCGAGCATGCCGATTGCGCGTTCGGTCGTTCCGCCCTTAGAAGTGACGCGCGCGCGCAGTGTTGCCGGATCGGCTTCGTCCGCATTCGCCAGTTTAACCGCGCCCTCAAATGTAGCCATCGCGCTCTGTCGGGCTATTTCCGGAGGCATTCCCAGCTCAATGGCGGCCCGTTCAAGGGCTTCGATGAAATAAAACACGTAGGCCGGGCCACTGCCGGATACGGCGGTTACCACATCGAGATCGTGCTCTTCGTTTACCCAGAAGGTGGCGCCGACGGCGGCTAGTAAGCGTTCAGCGGCACCACGCTGAGCCGTAGTAACCTGCGGCATGCCGTAGAGCCCGGTGATACCCGCAGCAACCAGCGCCGGCGTGTTGGGCATGGCGCGCACGATCCGTCCCGAGCCGCCCAGCCAGCGCGAAATATCGGCGCAGTGCAGTCCCGCTGCGATGCTGATCACCAGCCGCTCTCCGATCTCGCTGGCGATGCCTTTGGCGGCCTCCCGCATCTGTTGCGGCTTGACGGCCATTAACACGCACTCGGCATCAGCCACCGCGCTGCCGATTACAGCAGACGTGCGAATGCCGAAGCGCTGCTCCAGGTTAGCACGCACTCCGGGTTGTACCTCGATGACATGAATCGAAGCGGCAGGCCATTTTCTCGAGATCAGCCCTCCGATGATTGCGGCCGCCATGTTGCCGCCACCGATGAAAAGTATGTTCATAGGTGCCGGGCGTGGTGACGACTGCTCGTTGAAAAGGAATTCTGCATAAAGCGGATTATACGGTTCGGGTTTTACATGGTGTCATTCTTGAGTGTCCTGGTGCCAAAGATCGAAGTACCCACGCGCACAATGGTGGAGCCTTCGGCAATAGCCGCCTCCAGGTCGTCTGACATGCCCATCGACAACGTGTCGAGGTTTGTATGCCTATCCTGTAATTGCTCCAGCAGCCTGCGCAGCAGGGCGAACCGAAGGCGGCGCACGGTTTCGTCGGGAGATGGCTCCGGGATGGCCATCAGACCGCGCAGCCGCAGGCGCGGCAGGGTGCGAATGGCATCAGCCAATGCGAGCTCGGCGCCAGGAGCAACACCGCTTTTGCTGGATTCGCCGCTGACGTTGACCTGGATCAGTACATTGAGCGGAGGCAGGTGCGGCGGGCGTGAATCATTCAGCCGTTGCGCAATTTTTTCGCGTTCAATGCTGTGCACCCAGGAAAAAAGCTCTGCAACTGCTTTGGTCTTGTTGCTTTGCAGTGGTCCGATGAAATGCCACTCGATGCCGAGTCCCGCCAGCTCGCGAATTTTATCCGTCCCTTCCTGCACGAAATTTTCGCCGAACGCACGCTGTCCCGCATTCCACGCATCCGTGATGTGTTGCACACCGAAGGCTTTGCTGACCGCGAGCATGTGAATGCCGCCGGAAGGGCGATTTACCATCGCCGCGGCGCGCTCAATCCGTGCTTTAACGGCTTGCAAGTTCTCAGCGATTGTGGCCATAATTTCGTCGAGCTCAACAGGAGGTGTTAACGTGCATTCTTGCACGCTGGTAAAGCGTTGTTCCGCCTATTTCCCCGGGGAATTATAAATGGACATTTCCGAACTGCTTGCCTTAGTATTCAAGAACAAGGCCTCCGACCTAATCTTCAAGGGCGAGATGAACGAAATCAAGAACATCATGGCCAAGTCGCATGAGCTTGGAATGCAGACTTTTGACCAGCTCTATTTGACCTCTACGAGGAAGGCTGCATCAGTTATGAAGATGCGTTGCGCAACGCGGATTCGGTGAACGAACTGCGCCTGATGATCAAGCTGA
>JAYOED010000042.1:6731-19995 GCA_038106575.1 Burkholderiales bacterium | reverse complement strand
GTTGTGGGGTAACCTGCATCACCTGCTGGCGGGGGTGCGTCATCTTTTCTTGGACCTGCATGTCGGTATCGAGCTCGAGACAGCGCGCCTGTCGAGCATGATCGTGCTGGCCGGCGGTATTGCCCTTACGCTAGCTGTGGGGTTGGTGCTATGGTGAACCGCGAAGTCGTGGGCGCACATTACGGCCTGCGCGACTGGCTCGCGCAGCGCGCGACAGCGGTGATCATGCTGGTCTACACGCTGCTGTTCCTGGCTGCACTGGTGATGCTGCCCAGGTTCGACTACTTGCACTGGAAGGCACTGTGGAGCCTGCCGCTGATGCGGTACGCGACGCTGTTGTTCATGGTCGCGTTGATGCTTCATGCATGGATCGGCGTTCGCAACATTTTCATGGATTACATCAAGGATTCGGGATTGAGGCTGATCCTTTATGTCCTAGTCATACTCGCGTTGATCGCTTACGGCGCATGGTGCGGGCAGATTCTTTGGGGCTAGGGGCAATGGCAAGTACAACAAGACAGTTTGACGGGGTGGTGGTTGGTGCAGGCGGTTCAGGCCTGCGCGCGGCGTTGCAGCTCGCCGAGGCCAATTTGCGGGTGGCGGTGCTCTCGAAGGTGTTCCCTACGCGTTCGCACACGGTAGCAGCGCAGGGTGGCGTGTCGGCCTCGCTGGGCAACGAAGAGCCCGACAACTGGCACTGGCACATGTATGACACGGTCAAGGGATCGGATTATCTCGGTGACCAGGACGCGATCGAATTCATGTGCCGCAAGGCCAGCGAAGTCGTCATCGAACTCGAGCATTTCGGCATGCCGTTCGACCGGCTCGACAACGGCAAGATCTATCAACGGCCATTCGGCGGCCACACCAGCAATTACGGCGAACGCGCAGTCAAGCGTGCCTGTGCCGCGGCCGACCGCACCGGCCACGCCATGCTGCACACGCTCTATCAGCGCAATGTGCGTGCGAATACCCAGTTTTTTGTCGAGTGGATGGCGCTGGATCTGGTGCGCAATCAGGCCGGCGACGTGCTCGGCGTGGTGGCCATGGAAATGGAAACCGGCGAAGTGGTCATCCTGCAGGCCAAGGCTACGCTGCTGGCAACCGGTGGCGCAGGGCGCATTTACGCGGCGAGCACCAATGCCTTCATCAATACTGGTGACGGCCTGGGCATGGCGGCACGTGCCGGCATTCCGCTGGAAGATATGGAGTTCTGGCAGTTTCATCCGACCGGTGTCGCGGGCGCCGGCGTGTTGATTACCGAAGGTGTGCGCGGTGAAGGCGGATTCCTGCTCAACAAAAACGGCGAGCGCTTCATGGAGCGTTATGCGCCGACGGTGAAGGATCTGGCCAGCCGCGACGTGGTGTCGCGTGCGATGGCCACTGAAATCAAGGAAGGGCGCGGCGCAGGCAAGGATGCTGATCACATCCTGCTCAAGCTCGATCATCTCGGTGGCGACGTCATCGACAAGCGCCTGCCAGGCATACGCGAGATCGCCAAGAAATTTGCCAACGTTGATCCGGTCAAGGATCCGATTCCCGTGGTGCCGACCTGTCATTACATGATGGGCGGCATACCTACCAACATGTACGGCCAGGCGCTGGCGGGTCATGACGGTGACAACATCGTCAACGGACTGTATGCCGCTGGCGAATGCGCCTGTGTTTCGGTACACGGCGCGAACAGGCTTGGCACCAACTCGCTGCTCGACCTGCTGGTATTCGGCAAGGCCTCGGGTGAGCAGGTGGTCAAGGATCTAGCGCGCGGCAGCAGTGCCATGCCGGATCTGCCCAAGGATGCTGCTGATCGTGCCCTTGAACGGGTCTCTCAGCTGGATTCGGCGAAGTCCGGTGAAAGCGTCAGCGAGGTCGGCGCCGAACTGCGGCGCACGATGCAGAACCACTGCGGGGTTTTCCGCTTCCCGGACAGTCTTGCCGAAGGCGTGAAGAATATCGGCGAGGTGGCCGAACGTGCGCAGCGGCTTTATATTAAAGACAAGAGCAAGGTGTTCAACACCGCGCGGGTCGAAGCGCTGGAATTGCAAAACCTGGTGGAGGTTGCGGTATCGACGATGGTGTCAGCCCACGCCCGCCAGGAATCGCGCGGCGCGCATGATCGCAGCGATTTTCCAGAGCGCGACGATGTTAACTGGATGAAGCACACTTTCTGGTACAAGAGCAGCAACCGCCTTGAATACCGACCCGTAAACCTAAAACCGCTGACTGTGGCGTCGTTCGAGCCCAAGGCACGGGTGTACTGAGAACCAAGGAATACCGATGCGCCTTTCCATTTACCGCTACAACCCCGATGTCGATGCTGCGCCGCGGATGCAGGATTACGACATCACTCCGGAGCCCACCGACCGCATGCTGCTTGACGTGCTGATGCGGGTGAAATCGGAGGATGACACGTTTTCTTTTCGCCGTTCCTGCCGCGAAGGCGTGTGCGGTTCCGATGCGATGAACATCAATGGCAAGAACGGGCTGGCCTGCATCACCAAGGTTGCCGATCTCAAGGAGCCAGTGGTGATTCGCCCGCTGCCGGGATTGCCGGTGATCCGCGACCTGATCGTCGACATGTCGCAGTTTTTCAAGCAGTACCACTCGGTTACACCGTATGTGGTTAATGACACGCCGCGCCCCGAAACCGAGCGCCTGCAATCGCCGGAGGATCGCGAGGAACTGAACGGGCTGTATGAATGCATACTCTGCGCCTGCTGTTCGACATCGTGCCCATCATTCTGGTGGAATCCGGACAAGTTCGTCGGTCCGGCTGGCTTGCTGCAGGCCTATCGTTTCATTGCCGATACGCGTGACCAGGCAACCAATCAGCGGCTGGACAACCTGGAAGATCCGTACCGGCTGTTCCGTTGCCACTCGATCATGAATTGCGTCGATGTCTGTCCGAAAGGCCTGAATCCGACCAAGGCCATCGGCAAGATCAAGGATTTGCTGGTGAAGCGGACGGTATGAACCTCACGTCCGCGGTTGCTGGTGTAGATGTCTGAGCTTGACCGGATCCGCTGGCAGTGCCGCCGGGGGATGCTCGAACTCGATCTCGTATTGAATAGGTTTGTGGAGCAGGACCTCGAAGCGCTTGATCTAGGGCAGTTGCAGGAATTCAAAAATTTGCTTGCGGAAGCCGATACCCAGTTGTTGTCCTGGGTGATGGGGCAGTCCGAGGTACCGAATTGTTATGCCAAGCTGATTCGTAGGATACGCCAGATTTGACGCACCAACGTTTCTGATTTTACATGAGATAGTTATTATAAGTAACTGTTTTTACGGAGAACTTTATGAAAGAAAAACTTGCCACCCTGTCCTTCAGTGACGGTACACCCTCCGTTGATTTCCCGGTGCTTGGCGGCACGATAGGCCCAGACGTCATCGATGTCCGCAGCCTCTACGGCAAGACCGGCAAGTTCACCTATGACCCGGGCTTCATGTCCACGGCCAGTTGCCGTTCGACGATTACCTATATCGACGGCGACGAGGGGATCCTGCTGTATCGGGGTTACCCGATCGAGCAACTGGCCGAAAAGTGCGATTTTCTGGAAGTCGCTTATTTGATCCTCAATGGCGAATTGCCGAACAAGCAGCAGAAGCAGGAATTCGACGACATCGTCACCAAGCACACCATGGTGCATGACCAGATGAACTTTTTCTTCCGTGGGTTCCGCCGCGATGCGCACCCGATGGCGGTGCTCTGCGGCGTGGTCGGTGCGCTGTCCGCGTTCTACCACGATTCGATCAATATTTATGACGAGCGCAGCCGCGAGATTGCGGCATTCCGTCTGATCGCCAAGCTGCCGACGATCACCGCGATGGCCTACAAATACAACTCAGGTCAGCCGTTCATGTATCCAAAGAACTCGCTGAACTACACCGAAAACTTCCTGCATATGATGTTCGGCACTCCCTGCGAGGAATACAAGCCGAACCCAGTGATCGCGCGCGCAATGGACCGCATCCTGATCCTGCACGCCGATCACGAACAGAATGCCTCGACTTCGACGGTGCGCCTGGCGGGCTCGACCGGCGCCAATCCTTTCGCCTGTATCTCCGCCGGCATTGCCAGCCTATGGGGTCCGGCGCATGGTGGTGCCAACGAAGCCGTCCTGAAGATGCTCGACGAGATTGGCGATGTGAAGAATATCCCGGCCTTCATCAAGCGCGTCAAGGACAAGGACGGCCACGCCATGCTGATGGGCTTCGGACACCGCGTCTACAAGAACTACGATCCGCGGGCCAAGATCATCCAGCGCACCTGCCACGAAGTGCTGGAAGAACTCGATATGAAGGACAACAAGCTTATCAAGCTGGCGATGGCCCTGGAGAAGATCGCGCTGGAAGACGACTACTTCATCAAGCGCAAGCTCTACCCGAACGTCGACTTCTACTCAGGCATTGTCTACAAGGCACTTGGCATTCCGGTCAGCATGTATACCGCGATTTTTGCGCTAGCCCGTACCGTCGGCTGGATCGCCCAGTGGAAAGAGCTGATTGCCGATACCGACCAGAAGATCGGCCGTCCGCGGCAGTTGTTCTCCGGCGCCAAGCGCCGTGAATTTCTGCCGATGACCAAGCGCAAGTAAGGCGGGGCACAAATACAGAGCCCCGGACAGTACAGACAGGTGCTGACATGATGAAGGAATCCAGCGGAACCTCGCTGCTGTTCGGCGCCAATGCGCCTTTCGTCGAGGGGCTCTACGAGCAATATCTAAAAGACCCTGAGTTGGTGGAGCCGCGTTGGCGCGGCTATTTTGACGAGTTGCAGCGGCTGGATGGCGGTCCCGCGGACGTCTCTCACTCGGATGTCCAGCAGCACTTTGTCGATCTTGCGCGCAGCAGGCGGCCGTCCGGAGCCGGCAGCGAACTTGCCCAGAAAAACCTGCAGAAGCAGTTTTCGGTGATGCAGCTGATTTCAGCCTACCGTTTCCAGGGTAACCGGGTTGCCGACGTTGATCCGTTGCGGCGTATGGAAAAGCCGGCGATCGCCGAACTCGATCCGGCCCATTACGGGCTGGGCGAGCAGGATATGGATACATTGTTCGATACCGGTACGCTGCACGGGCCTGCACGGGCGACGCTGCGGGACATCCTGCAGGCATTGCGTGATACCTATTGCCGGAGTATTGGTGTCGAATACATGTACATCTCCGACATTCCGCAGAAACGCTGGATGTCGGAACGGCTGGAACCGACGCGCGGACGTCCGAATTACGATACGGCCTACAAGAAGCACCTGTTGGACCGCCTGACCGCAGCGGAGACGCTGGAGAAGTACCTCAACGCCAAGTACGTTGGACAGACGCGGTTTTCTCTGGAAGGCGGTGACGGGCTGATCCCGATGCTTGATCATCTGCTGCAGAAGGCTGGCGGCGCCGGCGTGCAGGAAATGGTGATCGGCATGGCACATCGCGGACGCCTCAACGTGCTGGTCAATACATTGGGCAAGATGCCCAAGGACCTGTTTTCATCGTTCGAGGGCAAGCAGCATGCCGAAGTGCTGGCCGGTGACGTCAAATATCACGACGGCTATTCCTCGAATGTGATGACACCGGGCGGACCAATGCATGTCACGCTTGCCTTCAATCCTTCACATCTTGAAATCGTCAACCCGGTCGTGGAGGGTTCGGTGAGGGCAAGGCAGCACCGGCGCAAGGACCATACCGGCGGACAGGTGCTGCCGGTGCTGATTCATGGCGATGCGGCGTTTTCAGGGCAGGGCGTGATCCAGGAAGTGCTGAACCTGGCCGAGACGCGCGGTTACGGCACCGGTGGGACCGTGCACATCATCATCAACAACCAGATCGGATTCACCACTTCGGATCCGCGCGATGCACGTTCGACCACGTATTGTTCCGACGTGGTGAAGATGCTGGAAGTGCCGATTTTCCACGTCAACGGGGATGATCCAGAGGCCATCGCGTTCGTCACCGAAATCGCGCTCGATTACCGGATGAAATTCCAGAAGGACGTGGTCATCGATCTCGTCTGCTACCGCCGGCTAGGACACAACGAGCAGGACGAGCCGATGGTCACCCAGCCGATGATGTACCGGCGCATTCATGCCCATCCGACGCCGCGTAAGGTTTACGCTGACCAGCTGATTGGAGAAGGCTTGGTTTCCGAGGAGGAAACCGAAAAGATAGTTAATGAATTCCGAAACGCGCTGGACCGCGGATATCACACCAACCAAACCATCCTTTCGAATTTCAAGCCGCCGTTCGAGACCAACTGGCTGCCGTACAAGGGCACCAAGTGGAACGAGAACGATGACACCAGGCTCCCGCTTGAGCATCTGCAGATGCTGGCGCGCAAGATCTGCGAGGTTCCTGCCAATTTCAAGCTTCATTCGCGGGTGCAGAAAATCATGGATGACCGGCGGTTGATGGCTGAAGGTAAACTGCCGCTGGACTGGGGTATGGCCGAGAATCTTGCCTATGCAACATTGCTGACGGAAGGATTTTCGATTCGTCTCTCGGGGCAGGACTCCGGACGCGGCACTTTCTTTCACCGTCATGCGGTGGTGCACGATCAGGGTCGCGAACGCTGGGATCAGGGCGCCCATGTGCCACTGCAGCATCTGGCACCGGACCAGGGTGATTTCGTTGTCATCGATTCGGTTCTGTCTGAAGAGGCAGTGCTTGGTTTTGAATACGGCTATGCGACCTCGGGTCCGAAGGAACTGGTGATTTGGGAGGCGCAGTACGGCGATTTCGTCAACGGCGCCCAGGTAGTCATTGACCAGTTCATCGCCTCCGGCGAAGTGAAATGGGGTCGCATGTGCGGTCTGACGATGATGTTGCCCCACGGCTACGAAGGTGCCGGGCCGGAGCATTCCTCTGGGCGTATAGAGCGTTTCCTGCAGTTGTGCGCTGACTACAACATGCAGGTGTGCGTGCCGGCAACGCCGGTGCAGATGTATTACCTGTTGCGCCGGCAGATGGTGCGTCCACACCGGAAGCCGTTGATCATTTTTTCGCCAAAAAGCCTGTTGCGGCACAAGGAATCTGTATCGCCGCTGGAAGAATTCGCCAACGACAAATTTAATCCGGTCAACGAGGACTGGGATTCGCGCGAGATCAATCCCGACAATGTCGATCGGGTGATTTTCTGCAGCGGCAAGGTGTATTACGATTTGCGCGCCGAACGGCGGGCTCGGGTGTTGCAGGACGTGCCGCTGGTACGCATCGCCCAGATCTATCCGTTCCCGCACGACGAATTCCGCGCACAGATCGTGCGTTACAAGAACGCTAAGGAAATCGTCTGGTGTCAGGAGGAGCCGCGCAATCAGGGTTCATGGCGCCACATTCAGCATTACCTGATGCGTCACCTGCTACCGCACCAGAAGCTGTATTACGCGGGGCGTGACTCCTCGGCCTCACCGGCAGCCGGCTATAAATCGCTTCACGAAAAACAGCAGAAAGACCTGGTTGATCAGGCACTGACCCTGTCCGGGGGCAGCGAGCCCCGGATGCTCCTGCGTCCGCGTGCGCTGGCTGAAGGTGAAGAGCATTAATTTATCAATATAATCAATTGATTACGGAGTAATCATGCTTGTTGATGTGAAAGTGCCGCAGCTCTCGGAATCGGTAGCCGAGGCGACCCTGGTGTCGTGGCACAAAAAGCCCGGCGAATACATCAAGCGCGACGAGAACCTGGTCGATATCGAAACCGACAAGGTCGTGCTTGAAACGCCGGCACCACAGGCTGGCGTGCTGGTGAAGATCGTCAAAGCCGACGGCACCACGGTGACCAGCAATGAAATCATTGCCCAGATCGACACCGAAGGAAAACCTACAGCGGCTGGGGCCGCAGCGGCCAAGGAAGAGAAAGCGGCTGAAAAGCCTGTGGCACCCGTGGCGATGCCCTCTGCGCAAAAACTGGCTGCGGAAAAGAATGTCGATACCGCCGCCCTCAGCGGCACCGGCCGTGGCGGCCGAGTGACCAAGGGCGACGTGCTGCAGGCTGCTGAAGGCGGCGGCCGAGGCGCGCCGTCGCGGGCAATGCCAGTTGTCGAACTCGATGAACTGGGTGAGCGTCCCGAGCAGCGGGTGCCAATGTCGCGTTTGCGTGCGCGCATTGCCGAGCGCCTGGTGCAGTCGCAATCGACCGCGGCGATTTTGACCACGTTCAATGAAGTTAACATGCAGCCGGTCATCGACCTGCGCAATCGTTACAAAGATCGCTTCGAGAAGGAACACGCTGTCAAGCTCGGTTTCATGTCGTTTTTCGTGAAGGCGGCGGTGCATGCGCTAAAAAAATATCCTGTGGTCAACGCTTCGATCGACGGTAATGACATCGTCTATCACGGCTACTACGATATCGGCATTGCGGTGGGTAGCCCGCGCGGTCTGGTGGTGCCCATTTTGCGAAACTGCGACCAGATGACGCTGGCTGACATCGAGAAGCAGATCACCGAATACGGCAAGCGCGCACAGGACGGCAAGCTTAGCATTGAGGAGCTGACCGGCGGCACGTTCTCAATTTCCAACGGCGGCGTGTTCGGCTCGATGCTGTCGACGCCGATCATCAATCCGCCGCAGTGTGCGATCCTCGGTGTGCATGCGACCAAGGAACGCGCGGTAGTGGAGAATGGCCAGATCGTGATTCGGCCGATGAATTACCTGGCGCTTTCCTATGACCATCGCATCATCGACGGCCGCGAAGCCGTGCTATCGCTGGTGGCGATGAAGGATGCACTAGAAGATCCGGCGCGGATCCTGCTGGACATCTGAAATGGCCAAAAACTTCGATGTGGTCGTCATCGGCGCCGGTCCTGGCGGGTACATTGCTGCCATCCGAGCGGCGCAGCTCGGTTTGCAGGTTGCCTGCATCGACGAATGGAGTACGCCCGAGGGTAAGCCGGCGCTTGGTGGCACCTGTACCAACGTCGGCTGCATTCCGTCGAAGGCATTGCTGCAGTCCTCTGAAAACTACGAGCATGCGGGCCACTCGTTCGCCGACCACGGCATCCAGGTCAAGGGGCTCGCTATTGATGTTGCGCAGATGCTCAAGCGCAAAGACAAGGTCGTCAAGCAGAACAACGAAGGCATTTTGTACCTTTTCAAAAAGAACAAGGTGACCTTTTTCCATGGGCGGGGATCCTTCGCTGGTGGCGGCGCTGGCGCTTGGCAGGTTCAGGTCTCGGGTAAATCGGCAGAAGTGCTGGCTGCGAAAAATGTGATCATTGCTACAGGATCGACCCCGCGGGCACTGCCCGACGTTCCGTTCGACAACAAGCTGGTGCTGGATAACGAAGGCGCACTGGCGATCGCCGAGACCCCCAAGAAGCTTGGCGTGATCGGTGCCGGCGTGATCGGGCTAGAGATGGGCAGCGTGTGGCGGCGCCTGGGTGCGGAAGTCACAATACTCGAGGCTTTGCCCGCGTTTCTCGGAGCGGCTGACGAACAAGTGGCGAAAGAGGCGCATAAAGTCTTCGTTAAGCAGGGGATGGCTATACAGACCGGGGTCAAGGTCGGCAAGATCAGCACCAAAAAGAACGTGACCGTGGAGTACACAGACAGCGCCGGGGCAGGACAAACCCTGACCGTGGATAAATTGATCGTGTCGATCGGTCGTGTGCCAAGTACCGAAGGGCTTAATGCGAAAGCGGTCGGCTTGAAGATCGACGAAAGTGGATTCGTCACGGTCGATAATGAATGCAAAACCAGTCTGCCCGGTGTATGGGCCGTCGGCGATGTTGTTCGTGGTCCGATGCTTGCACACAAGGCAGAGGAAGAGGGCGTAGCAGTGGCCGAACGCATTGCAGGCAAGCACGGCCATGTCGATTTCAATACCGTGCCGTGGGTGATCTATACCTCGCCGGAGATTGCCTGGGTCGGCAAGACCGAGCAGCAGCTGAAGCAGGAAGGCGTCAAATACCGCTCAGGTTCGTTTCCATTCATGGCCAACGGTCGTGCACGGGCGCTAGGCGATACCACTGGCTTCGTTAAATTCCTCGCTGACGAGCGTACCGACCGCATACTTGGCGTGCACATTATTGGTCCAATGGCTTCCGAACTCATCGCCGAAGCAGTGGTGGCGATGGAATTTGGCGCCGCCTCTGAAGACATTGCGCTGATCTGCCATGCCCATCCGTCGCTGTCCGAGTCGATGAAGGAGGCCGCGCTCGCGGTCGGCAATCGCACCTTGAATCTGTAATTGTGCGGAGCGCTCCCCTGTATCGTGACTTGTGGTAACAACGCAGATGAATGCAGCTTCGGCATCAGGAGACTTTTCGTCCTTTCTGTTCCGGCAGGCTGCCGTGCAGGGGTTTTCCCCCGATGACGACCAGTTGCGTGCTGCACGCGAACTGCAGCGCGTCGACGACGGACTGAATCCCGGAAAACGGGATAGCCGGGGGCTGCTCGGCATGTTTGACCGCCGGCACCGGGTGCGCGGTATCTACCTGTGGGGTGGAGTCGGCCGCGGAAAAAGCTTCTTGATGGACAGTTTCTTTGCCTACACCACAGCAGAGCGCAAGAAGCGCATCCACTTTCACCGTTTCATGCAGGAAATCCACAAGTCCCTGCACGCGCACCAAGGGCACGAGGAACCGATGGCTCTGGTGGCCCGCGACATCGCGGAACAGGTGAAATTGCTGTGCCTCGACGAATTTCACGTTACCGACATCACCGACGCGATGCTGATGCGGCGCTTGCTGGAAGGCTTGATGGCCGAAGGTGTGGTGCTGTTGACGACGTCGAATTTCGAGCCGGATGAACTTTACATGCACGGTCTACAGCGAACCCAGTTCCTGCCGGCGATCGACCTGATTAAGACGCGGATGACCGTGATCAATGTCGATGAGGGTACTGATTACCGCCTGCGTGAACTGGAACGTGCGGGAACCTATCATGTCGGCGCCGATGCCGATCGCCACCTGCAGCAGGCGTTTGGACAGCTCGCGGGCAACGCCGAATCCGTGGATGCGCTGAATGTCGAAGACCGGTTGATTCGCGTACGCAGGAGTTCAGCAGGGGTGGCATGGTTCGATTTCGCTGAGCTGTGTGCGGGACCGCGCGGCAAACCCGATTACATCGAATTGGGGCGCCGCTATCACACCGTGCTGATTTCAGGGGTGCCGCGCTTCACCGGAGCCGATGCGGACGTGTTGCGGCGGTTTGTGTGGATGGTCGATGAGTTCTATGATCGCAGGGTCAAGCTGATGCTGGGCGCGTCAGTTCCAGCTGCCGATCTGGTGGCCGATGCGGCGGACAGCGACGGCTTTCAGGCACATCTAAACGCCTCGTTGAAGGAGCGTCTGTCCAGCCGCCTGACCGAAATGCAGACGCGTCAGTATCTGTCGTTGCCCCATTTGCCGTGAGGGACCATGGAACACTGCAAAGCTTTCAAAATATTCATGGGGGCCATTAAGAGAGTCGGAATGGTCAGCGATGTACCGGTGACCGACCTCGGCCGTGGCGATGTCGTGTTTCGTTGTGAATGGTCAAGCGTCAACTACAAGGATGCGCTGGCGGCGACCGGAACCGGCGGCAAGATCATCCGCAACTATCCACTGATCGGCGGCATTGATGCCGCAGGCAAGGTCGTCAGTTCCAGCGATCCGCGTTTCAAGCCGGGCGATGAAGTCATCTGCACCAGCTATGACATGGGTGTGGCTCATGACGGCGGATTTTCCGAAGTCTGCCGGGTGCCAGCCGACTGGGTGGTGCCGCTGCCCAAGGGATTAAGTGTTTACGAGGCGATGGCGCTTGGCACGGCAGGCTACACTGCCGGACTGGCGGTTGAATTGCTGGAACTCAACGGCATGGCGCCCAGCAACGGCAAGGTGCTGGTCAATGGCGCCACCGGCGGGGTTGCGAGTCTGGCGATCGACATGCTGACCGCCAAAGGCTATGCGGTGACTGCAGTCAGCGGCAAGCCGGATGCTCACGATTTTCTGCGCGAACTGGGTGCTGCTGAAGTTCTCGATCGAAGCAAAATCGAATTCGGTTCGCGCCCGCTGGAAAAACCGCTGTGGGCTGCGGCGTTTGATTCGGTCGGCGGCGACCAGCTCGCCTGGCTGACGCGGACGCTGCAGCCGCAGGGTCTGATCGCATCCTTTGGCAACGCCGGCGGCATTGAATTCAAGACCACGGTCCTGCCTTTCATCCTGCGCGGCGTGCGCCTGATCGGTGTGGATTCGGCGGTGACACCGATGCCGTTGCGGCGGCGGGTATGGGAGCGGCTCGCTTCTGATCTAAAACCGCCGCATCTGGACAAAATTGCACAGGTGATCGGCATGGCTGATCTGCCGGCCTATTTCGAACGCATGCTCGAGGGCGGGATTCGCGGCCGCGCGGTGGTCAAAACGCTGCAATAATATTCCCGGCATAGGTACTCAAATCGGAAAACACGGTCTGCCGGGTGACGGAGGGGATATGGGTAAATACGCTGATTTTCATCGCCGTTCCATCAAGGACCGCGATGCATTCTGGTCTGACGAGGCGCGGCGCATTGACTGGCACCGGCCGTTCGACAAGGTTCTTCAATACGACAAACCACCCTTTGCACGCTGGTTTGTCGGTGGTGAAACCAATCTATGCTACAACGCCGTCGATCGCCATCTCGCCACCCGCGGCAACCAGCCGGCGCTGGTTTATATCTCGACTGAAACTGGAGCGGAAAAAAGCTATTCCTACCGCGAGCTGCATGACGAAGTGAATGTCATGGCGGCGGTGATTGCCGCGCAGGGCGTCAAGCGCGGCGACCGCGTGCTGATCTACATGCCGATGATTCCTGAGGCGGTGTTCGCGATGCTGGCCTGTGCACGTCTGGGCGCATTGCATTCGGTGGTATTCGGCGGTTTTGCTGCCGCGAGCTGCGCAACGCGAATCGACGATGCCAGGCCAAATCTGCTGATTACAGCAGATGCCGGTATGCGCGGCGGCAAGGCCATCCACTACAAGCCGCTGGTTGATGAAGCCGTGCGGCTGGCGAAATTCCCGCCGCAGAAGGTTTTGATCGTGGACCGTGGCATCGACAAGGACATGCAGAGGGTGGCTGGCCGTGACCTTGATTATGCCGAACTCGCGAAACAACACGCCGGGGCGAAAGTGCCGGTGACCTGGGTCGAATCGAGCGAACCGTCCTACATCCTCTACACTTCAGGGACTACCGGAAAACCCAAGGGCGTACAGCGGGATACCGGTGGCTACGCCGTGGCGCTGGCCAGTTCCATGCAGCACATCTATTGCGGCGATCCCGGTGATACCATGTTCACCACGTCGGACATCGGCTGGGTAGTGGGGCA
>JAYOED010000042.1:4507-6721 GCA_038106575.1 Burkholderiales bacterium | reverse complement strand
CGTCTATGGTCCGCTGATCCGCGGCATGACGACGATACTCTATGAAGGCCTGCCGATCCGGCCCGATGCTGGCATCTGGTGGAAAATTGTTGCCGACTACAAGGTCAGCGTGATGTTTTCGTCACCAACCGCGGCGCGGGTGCTAAAAAAACAGGATCCCGCATATCTCACCAAATATGACCTTTCTTCATTGAAACACCTGTTTCTGGCTGGAGAACCGCTTGATGAACCGACTCACCGCTGGCTGCAGGAGTCCCTGAGCAAACCGGTCATCGATCATTACTGGCAGACCGAGACCGGGTGGCCGATTCTTTCGCTGGCGCCGGGCGTGGAGCCGGCGAAAGTGAAGTACGGCACGCCGGGGTTCCCGGTGTATGGCTACGACCTGAAGCTGTTGCGAGAGGCGGATGCCGCAGAAGCGGACGCCGAAGAGAAGGGCGTGCTGACCATCGCGCCGCCGCTGCCGCCCGGTTGCATGAGTACGGTCTGGGGCGATGACGAGCGATTCGTGAACACTTATTTCAGGACCTTTCCGAAGCATCTGCTGTATTCGACGTTTGACTGGGGCGTGCGAGACCGCGAAGGTTATACCTTCATCCTCGGGCGGACCGACGACGTCATCAACGTCGCCGGGCATCGCATTGGCACTCGAGAAATCGAGGAGGCAGTGCAATCGCACGCCAATATCGCCGAAGTGGCGGTCGTCGGCGTCGCTGACCAGGTCAAGGGGCAGATGCCGCTGGCGTTCGCCGTGGTGAAAGATGCGGCGAAAATTTCTGGTGATGACGCTCGTGCATCGCACGAGAAGGAAGTGATGGCTGCCGTCGACAAGGCCCTGGGTGCGATTGCGCGGCCGAAGCGCGTGCTTTTCGTGACATTGCTGCCGAAAACCCGCTCCGGCAAGCTTCTGCGACGTTCCATTCAGGCGCTAGCCGAGGGGCGTGATCCCGGTGATCTCACCACAATTGAGGATCCCGCTGCGCTGGAGCAGATCAAAGGCGCGCTGAAAGCCTGAGTATAAATAAGCTTTTTTTAAAAATAATTTTAATATTTTATCGCGCGAAAATTGCCGTCTCTGACTTATTCAAACACGCTGGTGGTGCGTTCAGTACGTAACGGTCAAGGCATTGTCGCGTTGAAATCGTTTGCGACCGATGCGATGGTCTGCGCGATTCGCGGTCAGGTGGTGAAGGCTGCGCGCTTGTGGCGCTATTGGGACAGCGATCCTCGCAGGGGCGCCAACTGTTTTCGTTATGACGCCGATCATTACTTGGATCCTGAAGGCGAGATCGGTGCTTGGGCCAATCATTCCTGCAATCCTAATACGGGAGTCATCAAAACGCCATCACGGTTGCTGCTGAAAGCGATCCGGCCGATCGCCGCCAGTGAGGAGGTTACGCATGATTATTCGACGCTGCTCGGAGCCGATGACGTGTGGACGATGCGCTGCAACTGCGGCAGCCCACGCTGCCGCGGGGTCGTTCGCAATATCGGCAAGCTTCCGAATGAGTTAATGGCGCGCTACCGGCGGCTTGCCATCATTCCATCATTCATACTGGAAACTCTGACAGATCACTAGGAAGCGTTCGTACCTGTTCTTTGCAAGCTGGCGGAGAGGGAGGGATTCGAACCCTCGTTACGGGTTTCCCCGTAAACACGCTTTCCAGGCGTGCGACTTAAACCACTCATCCACCTCTCCGAGGGCACGGATTCTAACATGGCCGGATAGTGACACCTGCACCTGCTTCAGTTGAAGATCTTGCCAAAAGCGCGGGCAATAGAATGGGCGATTTCGCCTTCCAGAGGGAATGACAGCATGCCCATTACTGAATAGCCGAGCATCCAAGGCATCAGATAGAAGCGGATCATGAAAAAAAACCACGCCACGTACAGCGGAATCACCGGCGGTACCAGAAAGCCTGGAGTGATCGGAGCGAACAGTTTGAGTAGTGGATTTGTTGCGCGAACAAAGAATTTCATGAAGAAAAAACTGCTGTTTTCCGGCAGAAAGATGTTCATTCCAAAGCGTCCGATCAGCGTCCACATGACCATCCCCAGGATGTAATCGGTGATGATGACCCATACGGGAAAAGCTTCGGGCATGTGATTCCTCCAGAAAACTGGATTGTAAGTCAGGAAGACAAAAAAAAGCCGGAGCGGGATGCCGCTCCGGCGAGTTTGGTAAATGCGTGATCAGTGAGACGAGCCAAGCAC
>JAYOED010000042.1:0-4497 GCA_038106575.1 Burkholderiales bacterium | reverse complement strand
CGTTTCGCCTTTCGGGATACGGATTTCGTCGACCATGTCCTGCGTCGCCTTGTCCGGCGGCGGAGTCATCATCGTTACCACGACCATGGCGATCAGGCTGGCGGCCGCGCCGATAATGCCAAAGCGCAGGTCGTCGATGCCAATCCAGGGCTTCATGCCGCCCCACTTGACCATGTAGAGGTACCAGGTGCCGACCCCGAGTCCGACCAGCATGCCGGCGATCGCGCCTTGTTTGTTGGCGCGTTTCCACCAGATGCCGAGCACCAGCGGGAAGAACAGACCGGACATCGCGAAGTCGAAGGCCCAAGCCACCGCACCCAGAATCCCCGTCAACCGCATACTGGCTACCGCGGCGGCTGCGCCGCCGATGACAATCAGCAGCACGCGAGCGACGATCAGTCGGTGTTTCACATCGGCTTTCGGGTCGACCATCTTGTAGTAGATGTCGTGGGACAGCGCGTTGGCAATGGCCAGCAGCAGACCGTCGGCGGTCGACATCGCCGCGGCCATCCCACCGGCAGCTACTAGGCCTGATATGACATAGGGCAGGCCCGCGATCTCGGGTGTCGCCAGCACGACGATGTCGCCGCGCATGAAGAACTCGTTGATCTGGACGATGCCGTCACCGTTCGAGTCGATCACTTTGAGGAAGCCGACGCTGCTCCATTTCTGCACCCACTCAAGCGCATTCACTTGGGCCACGGTTTTGCCGATGACGCTGGTGGCTAGGTTCGGGTCCAGCACCTGCAGCTTGGTGAACGTGGCCAGCGCGGGCGCGGTGAAGTAGAGCAGGAAGATGAAGAACAGCGACCAGGCCACTGACCGGCGCGCATCACGCACCGAAGGCGTGGTGAAGTAGCGCATAAGGATGTGTGGCAGCGAGGCGGTGCCGATCATCATGCACGCCACTAGGGTCACAAAACGCACCGAACCGACAAAGGTGTCCGGCGGTGCGTTGTGCTTGTTGACCAGAGCACTCATGCCTGCCACGGCTTCCGCTGGCTTGAGGATACCGACCTGGTGCATGACTTCGAGTTCCGCAATCCGCGCTACGGCGTCGCCGTATACCAGTTGCGGGATGATGCCGAAGCCCTGCTTGTTGGACATCCAGATCACCGGCACGAGGTAGGCGATGATCAGCACGATGTACTGAGCCACCTGCGTCCAGGTCACCGCGCGCATGCCGCCGAGCATGGAGCAGAGCAGAATGCCTGCGAGACCCAGCCATACGCCGACGCCGAAGGGAATCAGCAGGGCGCGGGAGGCGATGGTGCCCGTGGCGTTGATCTGCGCGGTGACATAAGTGAACGATGCGATGACCAGCACCAGCACGCCGCACAGACGCGCGAAATTGCCTCCATAACGGGTTCCGATGAAATCGGGCACCGTATAGCAGCCAAACTTGCGCAGGTATGGAGCCATTAGCACCGCCACCAGTACGTAGCCGCCGGTCCAGCCGACCACGAAGGCGAGGTAGGGATGACCACCCATGTAAATGCCACCGGCCATCGCTACGAACGAGGCACCGGACATCCAGTCTGCCGCCGTAGCCATGCCGTTGAACACGGTTGGTACTTGGCGTCCGGCGACGTAGTAGGCGTCCAGTTGCATCGTCCGAGACAGCCAGCCGATCAAAGCATAGATCGCGACGGTGAAGCCGACGAACATCAGGCCGATGGTGTCTTCCTTGACGCCTTGAGCCTCGGCAATGGCCATCAGGCCGACGAACAGAATGAAACCGCCCGTATATAAGCCGTAGATTTTGGGCAGGTTGTCAGTAAACGCGCCCTGCATTCTAAAAAATGACATAGTCGTTTTCTCCCTTTTATTCTTCGGCCATACCGCATTCGCGATCGATCCTCTCCTGCTGCTTGGAGAAGATGAATAACTGAATCACGAACGCCACCAAGGATCCCTGGGCGGCCATGTAAAAGCCGAGCGGGAAATGCATGATCGAAATTTTGTTGAGGGCGGGAGCGATCCAGTGGACCACATACGCAAATATGAACCAGATGATCAAATGAATGACCATTAGGTTTCGTGTTCTGTTCCAGTGCACTTCTCTTTGGTTAGTATCAGTGCTCATTGATGCACTCCTCCTTAGTTGCTGATTGAAATTGCGAAAACGTATTTTCCTGACTGGTGCCGGATTGCGCCTCTCTGGCGCTTCCCAACATAGCCGAAAAATGAGATTCTGCGGACCCCATGAACAGGTGAACGCTATGACCAGTCCTGCAAAGGAGCAATCGAACTTGGTGCCTGCCAGCCTGTGGCGGTCGCTCGTGACCTACCTTGGCGCTCTGAGTCGGCGGCGGAGGCAGGCGATTATTGTCGACAGTACGGGCCTCGAGGGTTTCATCAATACGCGTTCTGCGCATGTGGCGCAAACGGCGCTCTATGGCTATTTGCGCACGCGTTCCGGAACCCGGTTTCCTGAATTGTTCACCGACGACCGGTTCGTGGAGTCGATCAATATTGCGAAGTGGCAGGTGTGGCTGGCTTGCATCTCGGATCTGGCCGTGTATAGCGGTTGTGAACTGCGTCGCCTGACTGGTGCGCCGCCTGCTGCCGTGACGCGACTGATGGAGAGCGTGGTTGCGCGTATTCTGGAAAGCAACGGCACTCCCGGAGATGCAGGGAGTGATTATGGACCGGGTGCCGATCGTGTTCGCTCGCGGATCAGCATGTGCGATTGGCAGGTTACCGACAACGAAGACGCGGCCTTTGCGCAAAGCCCGGCCGCGCTGGTTAAATGGGCGCCGGTGACCGATGACCTGAAGGAGCTGGACGAGGAGATCGTGCTGAACTCGGTGCGTTTTCGCTGGCACGAAGTCAAGCGGGAATTGAGGTCTGGCTTGAGAGGAGACGACGTGCTGGTCGCGTTCCAGCGTAATGCCGGAACCAAAGGCTGATCCTTTACCGGCACAGACGGCAGCCAGCGCTTCTTTACTGCGATCCATACTTGGTCTCGCAAACTGCGCAATGAAACCCCATGCGCTCCTCCGTTTTGCTGCACCCGATCAGCAAGCCCGAATGACAGTATCCTGGCATCTGCCGGCTTTAATTTTTTACAGCTTGATTATACTACCGTAAAACGTCGGGGAGGTGCAATAGACGGCCAGCGACAGGGTGTAGATGTGGGGTTGGCGATGATGCTGCCTCCAGTATCCGCGTGCTTGTCGCCGTAGTGGGCGATCGCAAACAGCAGACCAACGTAGCCTAAGGACAATGCGACAATCAGCGGTCCGGTAATCATGATGCTAGTTGTCCGTGCGTTCGATGATCAGTTCCATCAGGCTGATTAGCAATGCCCACGCCACGAACAGGTACAAGTAAAGCACGGGAATCCCCAGCAAGAGTTTGCTGCCGGTGAACAGGGGCAACACCGGGTAATTGAACAGCAGCACTCCCATCAGGAACAGCGCCACTAGGCGCTGACCTTTAAGGGCGGGTTTGATCATGGCTGCAGCCGTGCGGGATGAGGCGACTGAATCCCGTAGAGAGTGATGCTATTTCAGCGCCTGTTTGAGCTGCTCCAGGATCGCCGGATTTTCCAGCGTGGACACGTCCTGCGTGATGTCTTCGCCTTTGGCGATGGATCGCAACAGCCGGCGCATGATTTTTCCAGATCGCGTTTTCGGCAGGTTGTCACCGAAGCGGATGTCCTTGGGCTTGGCGATCGGTCCGATTTCCTTGCCCACCCAGTCCTGCAGTTCCTTGATTATTTTTTTGGCGGCATCGCCTTCGGGGCGTGCCTGCTTGAGCACCACGAACGCGACCACGGCTTCACCGGTCAGATCATCGGGACGCCCTACGACAGCGGCTTCGGCGACGAGTCCGGTATTGGCAACCAGAGCTGATTCGATTTCCATGGTGCCCAGCCGGTGGCCGGAAACGTTTAGCACGTCGTCAATGCGGCCCATGATGCGGATGTAGCCGTCTTCATCATAGGTTGCGCCGTCGCCGGCGAGGTAGTACTTGCCGTTAAAATCCTCAGGGAAATAGGTTTTCTTGAAACGCTCCGGATCGCCCCAGATCGTACGCAGCATCGACGGCCAGGGCTTCTTGATGACCAGAATACCGCCTTTGCCTTTGCCCACGGACTGGCCGGTCTCATCGACGATGTCGGCCATCACGCCGGGTAGGGGGAGCGTGGCGGAGCCGGGTTTGGTCGGTGTTGCGCCGGGCAGGGGCGTGATCATGTGGCCGCCGGTTTCGGTCTGCCACCAAGTATCGACGATGGGGCAACGGCCGCCGCCCACGGTTTCGTAGTACCACATCCACGCCTCGGGGTTGATCGGTTCGCCGACGGTTCCGAGGATGCGCAAAGTGGAAAGGTCGTATTTCTTCGGTAGGTCGCCGCCGGCCTTGATTAGTGAGCGGATAGCGGTAGGCGCGGTATAGAACCCGGTGACTTTGTGGTCCTGAATCATTTTCCAGAAACGGCCGGCATCCGGGTAAGTGGGAACGCCCTCGAACACCACTTCGGTGCCGCCG
>JAYOED010000124.1:0-2920 GCA_038106575.1 Burkholderiales bacterium | reverse complement strand
GATCGGCCCTGGAAAACCCGTGGACACCGAACGCTTCTTTATCATCGGCGTCAACAACATCGGCGGTTGTCATGGCTCAACCGGTCCCAGCAGCATCAATCCTGAAACCAACAGGGTCTGGGGCGGCGACTTCCCGCTGGTCACTGTTGAAGACTGGGTGGATGCCCAGGTCCGCCTTGCCGATCAACTGGGAATCGAATGCTTTGCGGCTGTCATGGGCGGCAGTCTCGGCGCCATGCAAGCGCTGGCGTGGGCATTTCGCCACCCGCAGCGGCTGCGCCACAGCATCGTCATCGCCTGCGCCCCCAACCTGTCGGCACAAAACATCGCTTTCAACGAGGTGGCGCGGCGGGCCATCGTGACCGACCCCGATTTCCACGACGGCAATTATCTTGCAGACGGAGTCGCGCCCCGCCGCGGGTTGCGCATCGCACGCATGGTCGGACACATCACCTATCTGTCCGACGACGAAATGGCGAATAAATTCGGCAGACAGCTAAAAAGCGGTGAGCTTAGCTACAACTTCGGCTCGGAGTTCCAGATCGAATCCTATCTGCGCTATCAGGGCAACAAGTTCGCGGATTACTTCGATGCAAACACTTATCTGCGTATCACCAAGGCACTGGATTATTTTGACCCTGCCGCCGAACACGGCGGCGATCTCGGGGCAGCACTGGAACCCGTGAAAGCTGGAGTACTGGTCATTTCATTTACGACCGACTGGCGGTTTTCTCCTGAACGTTCGCGTGAAATCGTACGCGCACTGCTCGACAACCATGCACCGGTAACTTATGCCGAAATCGACGCGCCGCACGGTCACGACGCATTTCTGCTCGACGATCCGCGCTATCACCGTCTGATCGCGTCCTACTTTAACCGCATCCACGCGGAGATCGCGTCGTGACCGGCGGCAACGGCGCTAAGCGCCCGGATTTCGCGGCAATAGCACAATGGGTGCAGCAGGACGCGCACGTTCTCGATCTGGGCTGCGGCGACGGTACGCTGCTGAAATACCTCCAACAGGCGCGGGCGGTCACCGGTTACGGAGTGGAAATTGACGACCGGAACATACTCGAATGCGTCAGCAACGGCGTTCATGTCATCCAGAGCGACCTTGAGCGCGGACTCTCCGAATTCGACGACAATTCCTTCGATTTTGTGGTGCTCTCGCAAACACTGCAGGCCATGCGCAACACTGAACGCATCATGCGAGAAATGCTGCGGGTCGGCCGCGCCGGCATCGTCACTTTTCCTAATTTCGGTTACTGGAAAAACCGCTTGCACGTGTTGCGCGGAAGAATGCCGGTTTCAGAAAACCTGCCGTTTGATTGGTTTGACACCCCGAACATCCATTTGTGCACGATCGCCGATTTTGAACGGTTCTGTTTGCTGCGCGGGATACGCATTGTCGGGCGCACTGTGCTGACTAAGGGAAGGCTGGTTACCGCCTGGCCCAATTTGCTAGGTGAACTCGCGGTTTATTACTTCGGCGACTGAGCGCTGGCCAGGCGTGTCACCGCGCTCAGCATCATGAGGCCGGGAATTGCGAGCACAACGCAAAGCAGAAAAAATCCCGGCCACCCCAGTAATTGGGCAAACCAGCCGGTCGGCGCCGCCAGCAACACCCTGGGCACACCCATCAGGCTGGTCAGCAGCGCGTATTGGGTCGCGGTAAAACGGCGATCCGTAAGTGCCGCCATAAAGCCGACGAAAGCCGCCGTTCCCATACCGCCGGTCAGGTTTTCGATCGCGACAACACTGGCCAGTACGCCTGTATTGAGCGGGCCATACGACAAAATCACAAAACCTGCTGTGGAAAGCATTTGGCCAATGCCGAACAGCCACAGCGCCTGATTCATGCCCACACGCAGTATCCAGATACCCCCCAGGGTGCCGCCTGCAAGAGTGGCCCAGAATCCGAACAATTTGACTACGGTTCCGATTTCGGTCTTACTGTAGCCGAGGTCTAGGTAAAACGGCACGGTCATCGCCGAAGCCATGGTGTCGCCAAGCTTGTAGAGCAGGATAAACGCGAGAATCAGCCATGCCCCCTGCCTGGAAAAATAGTCCTGGAATGGCAGCAGCACCGCTTCGCGCATGTTGCGCGGGCGGCCTTCGGGCGGTAACGGCTCGGGCGCAAGCAATGTCAATGCCACGCAGGCCAGCATACAGCCGGCCATAAAGCGGTACATGGAATCGAACGACCACCAGTCTGCAAGTATCAGCCCCCCCCCGCCGGCAAGCAGCATACCTACTCGGTATCCATTGACATACAGTGCCGAGCCCAGCCCCAATTCGGATTCACCGAGGCTTTCGCGTCGATAGGCATCGACAACAATGTCTTGGGAGGCCGAGAAAAAAGCCACTACGAGACCGACAAGCATCACCAGCCACAGTCGATCCGCGGTGGGCTGCATGCTGCCCAAGACAAACAGCGAACCCGCCAGAGCTACCTGAATCAGCATCAGCCACCCGCGACGGCGCCCTAGGAATGCCGGCGTATAGCGATCGAACAGTGGAGACCACAGGAATTTAAGAGTGTACGGGAGCCCGGCCAGGGCAAACAGGCCGATATGAGCCAGGTCAACGCCACCGTCCTTTAGCCAGGCCTGCAGTACCGAGCCGGTCAGCAACAGAGGCATCCCCGACGCAAACCCCATCAGCAGCGCAACCAGCATGCGTCCGCTGAATATCGCCTCCAGCGTTTCCCGCCACGACAGTCTAGTTTGCCCGATCAAGCCAGCTTCCCGTCGTATTCGATGATCAGTGGCGCATGGTCTGAAAACCGCTTGTTCTTGTAAATCGCTGCGCGTCGCGCGCGCGCCGCGAGCTTGGGTGTTGCGATCTGGTAATCAATGCGCCAGCCCACGTTCTTGGCCCAGGCCTGCCCGCGATTCGACCACCACGTGTATTGCTCGGG
>JAYOED010000041.1:0-20068 GCA_038106575.1 Burkholderiales bacterium | reverse complement strand
GTGTGGACACGTCGGGCTTAATAAATTTCATGGTGTCGTAAATCGCCAGACCCGCTGACACCGATCCACCCGGCGAGTTGATGTAAAACGAAATGTCCTTGTCGGGATTCTCCGACTCGAGGAACAGCAGCTGGGCGACAATCAGGTTAGCCGTGACCTCGGTGACCGGACCCACCAGGAAAACCACACGCTCCTTGAGCAGGCGCGAATAGATGTCATAAGCGCGCTCGCCGCGACCGCTCTGCTCAATCACCATCGGAACCAGTCCGAGACCCTGCGGCTCCGTCATCGCCTGTGGCTCGAAATAACGCTTCATTTGGCGTTCCCCATCAGTTCATCAAACGATATAGCCTTGTCCTCGACCTTCGCGGTCGCCAGCGCCCACGCCACCACATTTTCTTCGAGCACCATGGACTCGATGTCGCGCAGCCGTTCAGGAGACTGATAAAACCACTTCACCACTTCCTGCGGCTGCTCGTAACTCTGCGCCTGTTCTTCCACTGCGGCACGCACCTGGTCAGGCTTGGCATGCAGGTTCTGCGCACGCACGATTTCGGCCAGTATCAGACCGAGACTGACGCGGCGCTGCGCCTGTTTCTCGAACATGTCCGCCGGCAGCGGCATATCGTCGCGCACGGGAATGCCGCGCGCCGCAAGATCCTGCCTCGCCATGCTCTGCAGCCGCTCGATCTCCATTTCCACCAACGCCTTCGGGATCTCGATACCGGTCACCGCCAGCAGAGCATCCATAACCTGTTCCTTGACCCTCGCCCTCAACCGCGCCTTGACCTCGCGGTCAATGTTGCTGCGGATTTCGGCACGCATCTTTGACAGATCGCCGTCTCCCAAGCCCAGGCTCTTCGCGAATTCGGCGTCGATTGGAGGCAGTTTCGGCGCGGCAACGCTCTTGACGGTGATTTCGAATACAGCCGTTTTGCCCGCCACTTCCTTGCCGGCGTAATCGTCGGGAAACTTTACCTCGAAGCTATTTTTGTCGCCTGCTTTCAGTCCGGGCAGGTTCTTCTCGAAATCGGGCAGGAAGCGGCCTTCGCCGAGCACAACGCCCTGGTCTTCAGCCTTGCCGCCGGCAAATTCAACACCGTCGATCGTGCCGCGGTAATCCATGATCACCCGATCGCCGTTTTCTGCAGCGCGATCCGCGGTTTCATAAGTGACGCGCTGCTTGCGCATGACCTCGATCGTCTTGTCGATATCCGCGTCCGCCACCTCGAGGGTGGGTCGCGTCACCGTGGAGCTGGAAACATCACCGACAGCGACTTCGGGATAAACCTCGAATGTCGCGCTGTACTGGAACTCCTTTGCTCCGTCCGCCGGCGGAGCTGCATCGAATTTCGGATAACCCGCGACCCGCAGGTTCTGCTCCTTGACCGCATCGCCAAAGGTTTTCTGCAGCGTGTCGCCGAGGACTTCCTGACGCACCTGCGGTCCGTAATGCTGGACAACCACCTTGAGCGGCACCTTGCCGGGCCTGAATCCGGCCAATTTCACGGTGCGCGTCAGCTTCTTCAGGCGCGTTTCAACCTCGCCATCGATCTCCATCATCGGCACCACCACGTTCAGCTTGCGCTGCAGGCTGCCTAGCGTTTCCAGACTTGCTTGCATCTGTGTTCCTGTTCCCTGTTGTGAGACTTGTCAAAAAGCGGATCTGCGCCGCTCTGGTGCGAAAGGAGGGACTCGAACCCACACGCCTTTCGGCGCCAGAACCTAAATCTGGTGCGTCTACCAATTCCGCCACTTTCGCCACTTTCGCGCTGCAACATCGCGCCCCGGCCCTGCCCCGGTAATTCGATAGCCGGATGCAACCCTTTGATTGTAATATAATTGCCACTGCTGCGACATGGTCCCGGTGCGGTTTTTCCGTGACCATAAACACGCCAAGCCTTTGAAGGCATTCTTCTTTTCCGGAACCCGTGGCAGTCGACCATTACGAAAATTTTCCGGTGGCGTCGATTCTGCTGCCGGCACGGCTGCGGCGGCCCATCGCCCTGATTTACCGTTTCGCGCGCGAGGCCGACGATTTCGCCGATGAAGGTGACATCCCCGATGGGCAACGACTCGCGCAACTGGCCGCATTCACCCGCGAACTAGAACGTATTGAGCGCTGCGAAGCGCCGGGAATCCCGTGGTTCGGCGAACTGGCAACCGCGATCCATGAGTACGCCCTGCCTATAGAACTCTTCCACGACCTGCTGTCGGCCTTCGCCCAGGACGTGACCAGGAAACGTTACGCGAATTACACCGAGGTTCTCGACTACTGCCGCCGCTCCGCCAATCCCGTGGGCCGCCTGCTGCTGGTGCTCTACGGGGTTGCCACGGAACCCAACCTTCGACAATCTGATGCCATCTGCTCCAGCCTGCAACTGATCAATTTCTGGCAGGATGTGGCCATCGACTGGCAGAAAAACCGGGTTTACTTTCCGCAGGAAGAAATGCAGCAATACGGAATCACCGAAGCGCA
The DNA here is from genome assembly GCA_038106575.1 of Burkholderiales bacterium. Taxonomy (GTDB): domain Bacteria; phylum Pseudomonadota; class Gammaproteobacteria; order Burkholderiales; family SG8-41. The sequence continues at coordinate 17,589 of JAYOED010000041.1, read as the reverse complement.
GATCGCCGCCGCGGACACCCGCGGCGCCTGGCGCGAGTTCATGGCGTTCCAGGTCAATCGCGCCCGCGTACTGCTGCAATCCGGAAAACCACTGGGAAATACGCTCAAGGGGCGAATCGGACTTGAGATGCGCATGATCATCGCAGGCGGAAACCGCATACTCGACAAGATTGCAGCGGTCGACGGCGACGTATTCCGCCGGCGCCCGATGCTAACCAAACCTGACTGGGCGCTGATGCTGGCCCGATCGCTGCTGCCATGATCGATCCGCAACAATACTGTCAGGACAAGGCCGCTGCCAGCGGCTCGAGCTTTTATTACAGCTTCCTGTTCCTGCCGCTGGAGCGCCGTCGCGCCATCACCGCGCTTTACGCCTACTGCCGCGAAGTCGACGACGTCGTCGACGAATGCACCGATACCGAAGTCGCACGTACCAAGCTCGCGTGGGGGCGCTAATAAAAAACACGGCTCTACGCCGGTAATCCCCAGCATCCGGTCACCTGCGCACTCGCTGACGTGATCGCACCCTACGGCATCAAAGAGGAACAGTTGGCGACCGTAATCGACGGTATGGCGATGGATCTCGAATATAACCGCTATCCCGATTTCGAGACCTTGAAGGTCTACTGCCACAAGGTTGCGGGCGTGGTCGGACTGATGTCGGCGCGTATTTTCGGCTACAGCGACGAGCGCACGCTGGAGTACGCCGCCGATCTCGGTCTCGCTTTCCAGCTGACCAATATCATCCGCGACGTCGGCGAAGACGCGCGGCGCAACCGCGTTTATCTGCCGCTCGACGAACTGACGCGCCATGGCATCGACATATCCCAGATCATTCACGGCAAGGACAGCCCCGGATTCCGCGCATTAATGGTCGAACAGGTCGAGCGCGCACTGTCCACCTACGAACAGGCCCATGCGAAACTGCCGGATACCGACCGCAAGGCGCAGCTGCCGGGGCTGATCATGTCGGCTATCTACCGTGCGCTGCTCGATGAAATACGCGCCGACGGCTGCCGCGTGCTGACGCGTCGCACGGCGCTGACGCCGCTGCGCAAGCTGTGGATCGCGTGGAAAACCTGGATCAGGGGATGACGGAGGAAACCGTTCGATGGAACTGCAACTGAAAGGCAAGACCGCGCTGGTCACCGGTACCAGCCAGGGCATCGGCCGCGCCATTGCCAAAATGCTCGCGGCAGAAGGCGTCAGGGTATGCATCGCCGCACGACGGCGCAATCTGCTTGAAGAACTGGCCGCTGAAATTGCCGCCGCCGGGGGCGCATCGCCGGCCATCGTCGAGATCGACATCATGCAGGACGGCGCACCGCAACAACTGGCCACGGCCGCAGCGACTGCGCTCGGCGGCATCGACATCCTGGTCAACAGCGCAGGCGGCAGCCGCCCGGCGATTCCCATCAACGCGCCAGAAGAGGAATGGGAAAGCGTGATGAATCTCAATTTCGTGCGCGTGCGGCAGCTGACTCACGCTGCGCTTCCAGGCATGATCAAAAAGAATTGGGGTCGCATCATCAACCTCTCCGGAAAATCCGAGCCTGATTCCCTGCTTGCCGCCACGCCCGCCAAGGCTGCGCTGCACGGTTGGTCAAAAGGCCTGTCGCGCACGGTCGGCACACATGGCATTACCGTCAACTGCCTTGCGCCCGGACGCATCATGAGCGAACAGATCCGCCGCAAATATTCCGCCGAATTCCGCACCCGCGAAGAACAGCATGATATTCCCGTGGGACGCTATGGCGAACCGGAGGAACTCGCCGTGCTGGCCACATTTCTCGCCTCTCCACTTGCCGGTTATATCACCGGCGCGGTGATCCCCGTCGATGGCGGTATGCGGCGCTTTGCGTTCTAGGAACAGCCATCATGATTGCCATCATTTTCGAGGTATGGCCGACTGAAAGCCGCAAGCAGGACTATCTCGATATCGCCGCCGGCCTGCGACCGCTGCTCGAACAGGTTGACGGCTTCATATCGATCGAGCGCTTCGAAAGCCTGACCGAGCCGGGAAAAATCCTGTCACTGTCCGTGTTTCGCGATGAGGCTGCTGTTACGCAATGGCGGGCGCTCGAACAACACCGCGCGGCGCAGACAAAAGGACGCAACGGCATCTTCAACAATTACCGCTTGCGGGTGGCTTCCGTGATCCGTGACTACGGCATGACTGACCGAGCGCAGGCTCCCGGAGACAGCCGCCAGCAGCACGGCTAGCCCCCTATAGCCATGTTATCTATTTGCAGTGTTGTCCATCTCGTGGATGTTCGTGTTAACCTGTGGACTGAGACACGGAGGGCGGCTTTTCCCGGGCGCATGCATCTGCCCTGGGATGAGGTAATTAGCGCCCATAAAAAACTAAGCCACCACGACGTGGCCAGAGACGAGGAGAGACCTGCATGAACCCCTACAAGCTGTTGAGTCACGCCCTACTGGGCGCCGTTGTTGTAATGGCTCCCTTCGCGTCAATTGCGGCCGACAATTATCCTGATCGCCCGATCCGTGTCATCGTGCCCTTCCCACCCGGCGGCAGCAACGACATTCTGAGTCGTTACCTTGGCAACAAGCTGACCAACCGCATGGGTCAGCAATTCGTGATCGACAACCGCGGCGGCGGCAGCGGCATCATCGGTGCGCAGTTGGCTGCAGAAGCTCCGTCAGACGGCTACACCCTGCTCTTCGTCTCGGTGTCCTGGATGCTCAACGCAGCAGTACGCAAACTGCCCTACGACGTCGAAAAATCCTTCGATCCGATTAGCCTGGTCGCCTCGGCACCCAATTGCCTTGTTGTCAGTCCCAAGGGCCGCTACAGGAAACTCGCCGATCTAGTGGCCGCAGCTAAATCAACACCCGGCGGATTGAACTTTGCTTCAACCGGCACTGGCGGCATCAATCACTTTGGCGGAGTACTGTTTAACCGTGTTGCAAAAATCAACATGCAGCATGTCGCCTACAAGGGCGGCGGTCCGGCGATGACCGACGTGATGGCGGGCAACATACCGGTCATGTTCAGCTCGGTGACCCAGACTCTGCCGCATGTTCGTGCCGGGCGCCTCAAGCTGCTGGCTGTCGGCTCCGCCAAGCGCAGCGCGGTGGTGCCGGATGTGCCCACGGTCGCCGAATCGGGTTTCCCCGATTACAACGTCGACATCTGGTGGGGGTACGCCGCACCCACCGGAATACCCAAAAACCGCCTGGCACGGGTGACAAAGGAACTCAATTTGGCACTTGCCGAGGAAGACACCAAGAAATGGCTGCTCAGCTACGCTGCGACCCCAATCACCATCACGCCCGGGGACTTCCGCAAGCAGATCCACAATGAAATCATCCAGTGGAAACAGGTAGCCAAAGAGGCGAAAATCAGTCTGAGGTAGCGATCAACCTCAAAAAAACGGCGCCTGCGGGCGCCGTTTTTTTGACTAAACAGGATTTTTCTCAGCGCTCCGCGCGCAACAGACGGCTCGCGCGCTCGGCGATCATGATGGTCGGCGCATTGGTGTTACCGGAGGTAATAGTCGGCATGATCGAGGCGTCGATCACCCGCAGGCCTTCGATGCCGCGCACCCGGAACTGCGGATCAACCACCGCGCTTACATCATCTGCACGGCCCATCTTGCAGGTGCCCACCGGATGGAAAATCGTGGTGCCAATGTCACCCGCAGCCTTGACCAGTTCTTCCTCGGTCTGGAACCGCGTCCCCGGCATGAATTCCTCCGGCTGGTAGGGCTTCAGCGCAGCTGATTCGTTGACGATGCGCCGAGTCAGGCGGATCGCGTCGGCCGCGACTTTGCGATCCTCGTCGGTCGACAGGTAATTCGGCGCAATCGCCGGATAGGCGCGCGGATCAGCGGAGGTGATGCGCACATGGCCGCGAGAGGTCGGCCGCAGGTTGCACACGCTTGCGGTAAACGCCGGAAACTTGTGCGGCGGCACGCCGAAACGGTCCAACGAAATCGGCTGCACGTGATATTCGAGGTTGGGTGTCGCCTGCGTGGGATCAGATTTAGCGAATGCGCCGATCTGCGACGGCGGCATGGTCAGCGGGCCGGTGCGGTGCAACGCATATTCCAGCGCCATCTTCGCTTTCGCCCGCCACGAATCGAGCAGCGTGTTCAGCGTCAACGCGTTCTGCACCTTGAATACCAGCCGCAACTGCAGATGGTCATGCAGGTTCTCACCCACTGGCAGATCCTGCACCACCGGGATACCGTGCTTCTGTAACAACAATGAGGGCCCTATGCCCGACAGCTGCAAGATCTGCGGGCTGCCGATGGCGCCGGCGGAGAGGATCACCTCACGTTTTGCCGAGGCGAACTGCTCCTGCTTGCCTTCAAAATATTCGACACCACTGACGCGTCGGCTGTCAATGCGCAGCTTCTTCACCAGTGCACCGGTCACGATGGTCAGATTGGAGCGCTCTTTGGCCGGGTCGAGGAAGGCGCGCGCCGCACTCCAGCGCCGGCCTTCTTTTTGCGTCACCTCGAAGCGTGACACGCCGAAGTTGTCGCCGCGGTTGAAATCCTCGGTCGCGGGGATACCTGACTCGACCGCGGCCTCCTTGAAGGATTCCATCAGGTCCCACTGTACCCGCGGCGTTTCCACGCGCAGCTCGCCGCTGTTGCCGTGCTTCTCGTCACCGCCGCGCCAGTGATCCTCGACATCCATGAAGGTCGGCAGCACATGCTGCCACGCCCAGCCGCTGTCGCCGGTAAGTTGCGCCCATTCGTCGTAATCACGCGCTTGGCCGCGCAGGTAGAGCATCGCGTTGATCGACGACGAACCGCCAAGCACCTTGCCGCGCGGATAGTTGATAACCCGGCCGTTCAATCCCGCTTCGGGCTCGGTCTTGTAGCACCAGTCGGTTTTCGGATTGCCGATGCAGTAGAGATAGCCGACTGGAATATGGATCCAGTGCCAATTGTCCTTGCCACCAGCTTCGATCAACAGCACCGACACATCGGGATCGGCGGACAGTCGATTCGCCAGCACACAGCCAGCGCTGCCGGCGCCGACGATCACGTAATCCCAACGATCGGTCATGATACAAAAAAATATTAATTAGAATATATACTTATGCTATTCATCGCCTGCGCGGGCCTTTCAGTTGCGCACCAGCTTCTGCACATTCCAGTTCAGCGTGTCAGCGATATAGATATTGTCCTGCGCATCCAGCGTGATGTAATGCGCTTCACCGTAACGGTTCGGACCCTTGCCCTGACCGCCGGTTGCGGCAAGCAGATTGAGATCCATGTCGAGCTTCATGATGCGGCCGGTGTGACCGTGCGCCATCATGATGTGCTTGCGGTCGCCGCACCAATCAAGCCCGCAGGGTGTGCCCGGATGCTGTTTCTCACGCAGATATTTTCCATCGGCATCGAACACCTGGATGCGCTGGTTAGAACGGTCGGCGATATAGACCAGCCCTTTGCTGTCGACGATCACCGCATGGGGCTGATCGAATTCACCCTGCCCCTTGCCGGTCCCGCCCCAGGTGGTGAGGAAATCTCCGTCCTTGTCGAACTTGAGCACGCGCGACTCGCCCTTGCCGTGGCCCTGCGTGATGTAAACCTCGCCCTTCGGCCCGAAGGCAATGTCGTTGGGCTCGTTGAAACAGCGCAGGTGCCCGGCCTGGTGCCAGTCGGTGGCGCGGCCCTTCACGCCTAGCACCATCAGGATGCGACCCTCGGCGTTCATCTTCACCACGATGTGCGCGACGGTGTCGGTGACCCAGATGTTGCCTTCGGGGTCGAGCCGCAGGCCGTGCGGATTGTCGAATAGGCCGCGGCCCAGCGAACGCAGGTACATGCCCTGCGGATTGAATTCCATCAGCACGTGTTCACTACGCGTGAAGATCAGGATGTTGCCGTTTTTGCGCACCGCCACCGCAGAGCACGGCCCGGTATTCACACCCTCGGGCAGCGTGAAAATGTCCGGCACTGCGCGGTAACCGAGGTCGGGAACGTTCTGAGCAACGGGTATGGTGGCTGCCTGCGCCATGAATCCTCTCCTTGTTCTGTTTTGTGGCTGCTGTCGCGGCGTGGTGACAGCCGGGACGGTACGACAGGAGCATACCGCGTAATCCCCGCCGGCATTGCGGCAGATCAACATATGGGCTGCGCAATCGGCGCTGGAATGTTTCCGTGCTGCATCCCCCCTGCTTACAGGAGCACGACATGACCACCTTCCCGACAGTCCGTAATGCGACCCAGCATCTCGCTGCCATCCTCGGCGCCGCGCTGATCTCGCTCCCCGCCGCCGCACAGAACATGAAGCCCAGCATGTGGGAAGTCCAGAACAGGATGGGCGGAGAACAGGGTGCGTAAATCACCGCTGCCCAGGCGCAGATGCAATAGCAAATGGCGTCTATGCCACCCGAACAGCACAAGATGGTGCAGGAGCTGATGACCAAACAAGGCGTCAACATGAGTCCCAGTGCGGGCGGCGGCATTAGTGTGCGCATCTGCGTCACCAAGGAAATAGCCTCCCGCAACGAAGCGCCAGCCCAGCGCAGTGACTACAAGCATGAACAATTCCAGCGCAGCGGCAACACCACTAAATTCAAATTCACCTGTACTAACTTGCCCTCCAGCGGCGAAGGCACCGTCACGCTTCACAACCCCTAGTCCTGCACCATGCACATGAAAATGACCGGCTGCCACTAGGGCCCTATGACCATGGATGCACAACGTAAATTCATCTCGAGCAATTGCGGGGGTGTGAATCCAATCAAGGGTTAATCCTCCAGGGATTCGAACAGTTCCACTCCTCGCTCTATAATTAATGCAGCTAAAGTCGCCAGCGGCGACGAGGAGTCGAACATGCAAACCAAAATCCCCTGCGTCATCATGCGCGGCGGCACCTCGCGAGGACCTTTCCTGCTCCTTGACGACCTGCCCTCCGACGCGGCGACCCGCGATGAAGTGCTGCTGGCGATCATGGGGTCGCCGCACGAAATCCAGGTCGACGGCATCGGCGGTTCGCATTCGGTGACCAGCAAGGTAGCGATGATCAGCAAGTCGAAGCGGCCCGATGCCGACATCGATTATTTCTTCGCGCAGGTGCAGATCCACGAAAAGTTCGTCGATACCAAACCAACCTGCGGCAACATGCTGGTCGCCGTCGGCCCCTTCTCCATCGACGCCGGGCTGGTACCTGCGCAGGACGGTGAAACCAGAGTGCGTATCCACAGTATCAACACCGGTGCGCTGGTCGAAGCCATCGTGCAGACCCCCGGGCGCAGAGTCGAATATGAAGGCAATGCGGCCATCGACGGTGTCAACGGCACCGCCGCGCCGGTCGGCATCAACTTCCAGAGCGCGATCGGCGCAGTCACCGGCAAGATGCTGCCGACCGGCAAACCGCTCGACTTCATCGATGGCGTCAAAGTGAGCTGCGTAGACATCACTATGCCGCTGGTGATGATGCGCGCCGAAGACATGGGCAAGACCGGTCATGAAACCGCAGTCGAACTCGACAAGGACCGCGAACTTACAACTCGCATGGAAACGATCCGCCGCAAGGCCGGCCAGCTGATGGGCATGGGTGACGTCTCGAGAAACGTCGTACCCAAACTCGCGCTGCTGTCGAAGCCGCGTAACGGCGGCACCATCGCCTCGCGCTATTTCGTGCCCGAGACCTGCCACAAGTCGCACCCAGTAACCGGCACAGTGTGCATTAGCGCTGCCTGCGCAATCCCCGGCACCATCGCCGCACAGGTCGCAACGCTGAAACCGGCACCGCAGGGCCTGGTGAAAATCGAGCATCCGTCGGGCATAATCCTGATCGACCTCGATGCCGACTTCACAAACGGCAGGGAAGACCTGCGCCGTGCCGCGCTGATTCGTACCGCGCGGCGCATTTTCGAAGGCAACGTGATAGTACCGTCGAAGGTGTGGCCGGGCAAAACCGCGGCGAAGCGGGCCGTTGCCTCCTGACCCTATGACCGTCGCCATCATCGGCGGCGGCTACGCCGGCATGGCCGCGGCTGTGACGCTGGCCGCACGGAATATTCCGGTCACGGTATTCGAAGCAGCGCCGGGGCTTGGCGGCCGCGCGCGGCGTGTGGTCACCCACGAAACCGTGCTCGACAACGGCCTGCATATCCTCATCGGCGCGTATGCAGAAACGCTGCGCCTCATCGACACCGTGGCGCCAGGCCGCAATTCTTTTCTGCACCTGCCGCTGGACCTGCACATTCACTGGCGTTTCCGACTGCGCGCGCCGAAACTGCCCGCGCCGCTGCATGTGGCATGGGCGCTACTCACCGCGGAAGGTTTGAACTTTGAATCCAAACTCGCCGCCGCCCGCTTCATCAACGCCATGAGGGTACGGCAGTGGCGGCTGGATGATGACATGAGTGTGCATGCCCTCCTTGAGAAAAACATGCAACCTGTTGTTTTAATAGAATATTTATGGGCGCCGCTGTGCGTAGCCGCGCTTAATACGCCGCCGCAGCGCGCCTCGGCGCAGGTCTTCCTCAATGTGTTGCGTGACAGCCTCGGCGCAGGACGTGCTGCTAGCGACCTGCTGCTCGCCCGCACCGACCTCACCCAACTTTTTCCGAAGCCCGCTGCGGACTACGTGCGCGCGTGCGGCGGCAGTGTCGAATGCGGCGCCACCGTCGAACAGGTCACCGCCGATGGCACAGGCTTCGCACTCCAAGTTCGTGGCGCGGTGCGCAACTTCACTCACGTCATCTGCGCAGTGGCACCGCATCGCGCCTCGCCCCTGCTTGCCGGCATTCCAGAGCTGGAAAATGCAAAGTCGCAGATCGAAGCGTTGCAATACGAACCCATCCATTCGGTATGGCTGCAGTTCGACGGCCCGGTGCGCCTGCCCTCGCCGATGACCGGGCTCACCAACAGTCCCGCGCACTGGCTGTTCGACCGCGAGGCGATCTGCGGCCAGCGCGGATTGATCGGCGCGGTGATCAGCGTATCCGAAGAGCAGGTCGGTGAACAGCAGGAAGCACTGGCGCAGCGCATCGTTGCCGATATCGCAAAAAACTTCGGGGCCCTGCCAAATCTGGTATGGCACCGGGTGATCGCCGAGAAGCGCGCGACCTTCAGCTGTACGCCCGCACTTCCCCGCCCTGCTTGCGTCACTGCCCGCAAAAACTTTTTCCTCGCTGGCGATTACACCGCCGGCGACTACCCGGCGACAATCGAAGCCGCGGTGCGCAGCGGCATTGCCTGCGCCGAAGCCATGTTCGCCGGTTGATAACGATCACAGCGGTATAATCCCAATAAATTCATCGGGGAGAACACGCATTGTCTGAACGCGAAGCGATGGAGTACGACGTCGTCATCGTTGGCGCCGGTCCGGCAGGACTGGGGGCGGCGATCCGCATCAAGCAGCTAGCGGCAGAACACGGGCATGAGGTCAGCGTATGCGTGCTCGAAAAAGGCTCCGAGGTCGGCGCGCACATCCTCTCCGGTGCGGTGATGGACCCGATCGCGCTTAACGAACTGATTCCCGACTGGAAGGAAAAGGACGCGCCGCTCAACGCGCCGGTGAGTGAAGACCGCTTCATGATCTTGAGCGAGACCGGCGCCTTCAAGATCCCATCGGCGCTACTGCCGGAATGTTTCCAGAACCACGGTAACTACGTGATCAGCCTCGGCAACGTCGTGCGCTGGATGGGTCAGCAGGCTGAGGCGCTGGGCGTGGAAATCTTCCCCGGCTTCGCAGCCGCGGAGGTGCTGTTCAACGAGGACGGTAATGTCAAGGGTGTCGCTACCGGCGACATGGGCATCGGCAAGGACGGCAAGCCCACCGATGCCCATCAGCCGGGCATGGAACTGCATGCCCGCTACACCTTCTTCGCCGAAGGCTGCCGCGGCCACCTCGGCAAGCAGCTGCAGGAAAAATACCGGTTGCGCGACGGTGTCGATCCCCAGGTCTATGGCATTGGCCTCAAGGAACTTTGGGAAATCAAACCGGAAATGCACCAGCCGGGTCTGGTGATCCACACCGCGGGCTGGCCGCTGCAAAGCGATACCTATGGCGGTTCGTTTTTGTACCACCTTGAGGACAACCAGGTCGCCATCGGATACGTCGTCGGCCTCGCCTACAAGAACCCCTATCTGAGCCCATACGAGGAATTCCAGCGCTACAAAACCCATCCTGAAATCCGCAAGTTCCTGGAAGGGGGCAAGCGCATCGCCTACGGCGCGCGCGCGATTTCCGCGGGTGGCCTTCAGTCGCTGCCGAAGCTCACCTTCCCCGGCGGATGCCTGATCGGCGACGATGCGGGCTTCCTCAATGCTTCTCGCATCAAGGGCAGCCACGCCGCTATCAAGTCCGGCATGCTCGCCGCGGAGGCTGCGTTCACCGCGCTGAAATCGGGTACACCCGCGCCCGAACTCCCGGCCTACACTGAAGCCTTCAAGGCAAGCTGGCTGCACGGAGAACTGCACCGCGCCCGCAACTTCAAGCCGTGGATGAGCAAGGGCCTGTGGATGGGCACGCTGATGGTGGGCATTGACCAGGCGGTGTTCCGCGGTCGCGCGCCATGGACGCTGCACCACGACCACGCCGACCACGAATGCCTGCGGCCGAAGACAGAATACGCACCGATCGACTATCCGAAACCCGACGGCGTACTGACCTTTGACCGCCTGTCCTCGGTATTCATTTCAAACACCAACCATAACGAGGATCAGCCGGCGCACCTGACGCTGAAGGACGCTTCCGTTCCGGTCAATGTGAACCTTGAGCTCTACGACGCCCCGGAGCAGCGTTACTGTCCAGCCGGCGTCTACGAGATCGTGTGCAACGACGACAGCACGAACCCGCGGCTGCAGATCAACGCGCAAAACTGCGTGCATTGCAAAACCTGCGACATCAAGGATCCGACCCAGAACATCGTCTGGGTCACCCCGGAAGGCGGCGGAGGACCAAATTATCCGAACATGTAATCACCGTCCCGAACGTTCTTCAGCAAGCCGCACGGCGCCTTGCCCACCGGGGTGCGCATTGTAGTAACGATTTGGGCGTCCTGAACTTGTTTCGCTATGTTCAGCTCCGTTCGCTCAGTTCCTGAGCGGATTGCCCGTCTTCAGCATGTGCTCGATACGGGCCTGGGTTTTCTCGGTTGCGAACAGCTCCATGAAGTGCCGGCGCTCGAGATCGAGGAACCATTGCTCGTCGACCAGGCTGCCATCCTCGATGTCTCCGCCGCACATGACGGTGGCCACCTTGGTGCCGATCAGGTAATCGTGATCCGAAATTTGCCCGCTCGCGCGCATGTTCTCCATGAGGGCACGGATCGTGGAAATGCCGCTGCGACCGAGCACGGGTATCGCCTTCGCGCGCAACGGTGGCCTGTAGCCTGCAGCTGCCATTGCCCATACTTCGGCCTTGGCAATCTCCAATAACTCGAACCGGTTCATTACCACGCGATCAGTAGCACGTAGGTAGCCAATCTCGCGCGCGTGCTCTGCACTGCGCCCTACCTCGGCCATCGTCACTGCCTTGAAATACTTCTGCAGGAATGGCGAAATGTCACCGCCCTTGGCATCGGCTGCGGCACGCAAAGCAAATTCCTTGCAGCCCCCTCCGGCAGGCAGCAAGCCGACGCCTACTTCGACCAAGCCGATGTAGCTCTCGAGGCTGGCCACGGTGCGGTCACAATGCATGAGGAATTCGCAACCGCCGCTGAATGCAAAACCGTCAACGGCAGCCACCGTGGGCACCATCGAATACTTGAGCATCTGGGTCGTGACCTGGAACTGCTCAACTAGGTGCTCGACTTCGGCGAGCTTGCCCGCCATCAACTGGTCAGCGACGCCGATCTGCCGCGCCGCCTTCAGCGCCAGCGATTCCACTTCTTTTTTCACGCTCTGGAACCATTTGCCCAGCGCGGAAGGTTTCGAGCGTGGCGCCCCGCCAACCGCCGAAGTCTTCTTCAGATTGGCACCCACTGAGAACGGCGGCTCGGTCTGCCAGATCACCAGCCCTGCGTAATTGCGCTCGGCTTCATCGATCGCCTGCTGCACGCCTTCGAGCACATCGTCACCGATGGCATGCATGCGGCTCCTGAAGCTGACCACCGCAATATCGTCACCGGTGTGCCAGCAGCGCACTCCATCGGTTTCGAATATCGTCGCGCCGTATTCGCGCTCCTCGCCGAGCAACCGGTCGGGAAATAGCTGACGTTTGTAAACAGCCAACGCCGAGCGCGGTTGGTAATCCCCGGAAACCGGAGAATAAGAGCCCTCAGGCCGATGCACGGCTGTGCGGTCAGGCTCGGTCACCCACGCCGGCAGCGGCGTCGCAACCATCGCCTTGCCCGCCGCAATGTCTTCGGCAATCCATGCCGCCACCTGGCGCCAGCCGGCGGCCTGCCAGATCTCGAACGGACCCTTGTCCCAGCCGAAACCCCAGCGAATCGCAAAATCGAGGTCGCGCGCATTGCTGGCAATTGCCTCAAGATGCAGCGCACAGTAATGGAATGAATCGCGGAAGATCGACCAGATGAACTGCGCCTGCGGATGGCTCGATCCATGAAGGGCGGCAAAACGCTCCATCGCATTCTTGTTCTTGTGGATTTCGACGACGTATTTGTCGGCCTTGCCGTCGGACAGCCGGTAGTCGCCTGTCTTGAGATCGAGCACCTGGATATCGCGCCCAACCTTCTGGTAAACCCCCTTGCGCGTCTTCTGGCCCAGCGCCTTCTTGTCGATCAGCCCCTGCAACCACGCCGGCACGCCGTAATACTTGTGCCACGGATCGTCGGGCAGCGTGTCGCGCATGGTGTTGACGACATGGGCAAAGGTGTCCAGGCCGACGACATCGGCAGTGCGGAAAGTCGCGCTCCGCGGTCGACCGATCAGTGATCCGGTCAGCGCATCGACGGTATCAAAACCGATGCCGAGACGCTCGGCGTGATGGATGGTCGCTAGCATCGAAAACACGCCAATACGATTAGCGATGAAGTTCGGAGTGTCCTTGGCGCGGATCACGCCCTTGCCCAGCGTGGTCACCAGGAAACGTTCGAGATCGTCGAGAATGCCGGCGTCGGTCACCACGCACGGAATCAGCTCGACCAAGTGCATATAGCGCGGCGGATTGAAGAAGTGCACGCCGCAGAAGCGCGCGCGCAGTTGCTGCGGAAACGCGTCGGCCAGCTTGTTGATTGAAAGACCAGAAGTGTTGCTTGCGAATATCGCCTTCCGTCCCAGGTACGGCGCAACCTTGCGATAGAGGTCGGCCTTCCAGTCCATGCGCTCGGAAATCGCCTCGATCACGATATCGCAATCAGCTAACCGGTCAAGATGATGATCGTAGTTGGCAGCTTCGATCAGGTCGGCGCAATCGCGCGTCGCCAGCGGACTCGGTTCCAGCTTCTTCAGGTCAGCGATCGCCTTCAGCACGTTGCCGTTGGCATCGCCCTCCCTGGCCGCGAGTTCGAACAGCACCACCGGCACCCGCGCATTAACCAGGTGTGCGGCAATCTGCGCACCCATGACTCCTGCGCCGAGCACCGCAACCTTGCGAAATATCAGGGGACGTTCAGGGGACATACGAAAGACTCATGGCAGAGTCAAATGATACTAGCACCCATGCACTGCTGGCGCACGAATGAAGCAGTCAAAATTCGCCTCCAAAAGAATCGGCCCGATAGGCCGCTCTCCGCTAACGAACACCGGCTGGCGGAATACGAATGAATTGACGGCAACCGTGGGCACGCGTCCCTTGGCCAGACGCACCGCCGGAATGCTGACTGCCAGATCGACCTGTGAAATGATCCAGCCGCCGAAAATGTCGCCGGTATGGCTGGCATCCGACGGCATCGGAATCATACGCAGCGTCGGCTCCCGCCCCTCAAGCAGGCGGGTAATTTCATTTGCATTCATTCCCCGATCCTCAATCAATGCCCTTCATACATGCGCTCGATTTCGGTGTTGTATTTTTCCATCAATTTCGCCCGCCTCACCTTCATCGTCGGTGTGAGCAGTCCGTTCTCGACGGTCCACGCGTCCAGCATGATGCAGCAACGTCGAATCTGCGCGTAGCCGGGAAATTCCGAAATCTGCGCGGCGATGCGCTGCAGCACCAGTTCTTCAACGCGGGGTTCGCGCAGTAGTTCGTCAAGCGCACCCTCTCCGGAAGACGCCATTAGTTTTTTCCACTGATCAGCATTGAGCACCGCTATCACCGCCAGGAACGGCCTGCCTTCACCCAGCACCATCACCTGCTCGAACAGCGGATCGTGCGCAATGACCATTTCCATGTCGTTGGGCGGCACTTTTTCACCGTTGGACAGCACGATGATTTCCTTCAGGCGCCCGGTGATGAACAAATTTCCCTGCTCGCCGATATGGCCGGTGTCTCCGGAATTGAGCCAGCCGTCGGACTGGATCATCGCCTTCGTCGCCTCTTCATTGTTCCAGTAACCAAGCATGACGTTCGGCCCCTTGATCAGTATCGCACCCTTGTCGCCGATCTTGACTTGCACCCCGGGTATCGCTTGGCCGACGCTCTCCGGAATGTTGTTCTCGGGTTTGTTCGCGGTAACGATCGGACTGCATTCAGTCATGCCGTAGCCCTGCAGTATCGGTAATCCCAGCCCGATGAAAATGCGCGAAATCCCCGGCGGCAGCGAAGCGCCGCCCGACAACGCATAATTCAGTCGGCCGCCCAGGCGGGCCAGCACCTTGGCCGCGACCAGCTTATTTAGTAGCGGCCACAGCAGGAACGACATCTTCCACGGACCACGCCCCTGGGCGTGTTCGAAGCGTGCATAACCGACGTCGGCGGCAAGCAAAAACAGTTTCTTGCGCAGCGGCGATCCTTCATCCAGTTTGGTCCGTATGGCGCCCCATATGCGCTCATAGATTCGCGGCACGGAGATCAGCATGGTCGGACGGATAGCCTGCAGATCTTCGGCCAGTAGCGGTATGCCGCGCGAATACGCTACCGTCGAACCCGACATGATGGTCAGGTAATAGCCGCAGGTACGTTCGAATGTATGCGACAGCGGTAGGAATGACAGAAAAATATCGTCGTGCCCTGTTGCCAATACGGTGAGCGCGGATTCGGTATTTGAAAGAATGTTGTTGTGCGACAGCATCACGCCTTTGGGGCGGCCAGTGGTACCAGAGGTATAGACGATGGTCGCCAGCGAATTACCGTCACGCGCGGCATGGCGGGTTTCGCCGCCTTCGTCCGGCAGCCAGTCACCGATCCATTTAAGACGCAGATCTACGCCTTCGGCCGGCAACGCATTGACCGTCAGAAAACGTACGACTCCACGCAGCTCGCCGATGACCTCCTGCAGCGCCTGCCAGTGTTCCTGACCCTCGATCAGCAGTATCTTGCAGTCGGCGTTGTTGATGATGTAGGCAACATTGTCGGCGCGGTCCTGGGTATACAACGGCACAACCACCAGTCCCAGCCCCAATGCGGCCTGATCATATGTAGCCCACTCCGGACAGTTGCGCAACATGACGGCAACGCGGTCGCCGGCTTGCAGACCATCCTTTTCCAGAGCGGTCTGCCAGCGCGCAACCTGGCGGTCTATTTGCGCCCAAGTGTAATCACGCCAGTTGCCGTGCTGTTCGTTGTACGCCTTGTAAGCAACAAGGTCGGGGGTTCGCTTCACCCGTTCGCGGAACAACCCATCCAGAGTGCCCGCGGCACGCATTGAAATTACAAGCGATACATCCTTGTTTTCATTCATGATTTCTCCTCCCGCCTGAAATTGTTATACGTCGAGGAAAAAATCGGTAAACAGCCCGGCCCCTGGAGTGACGGCATAAGCTTCGAAATCGGTGACGCCCTCGGCATGCGGCACGTCTTCATCAATATAGAAGTTGCCGGTCGCCGCACGGTTGTCGCGCCAGAAAATCGCATAAGCCGTATAGGCCATGATATCCGGTTTACGGCTCGCCTCCAGTATCTCGCGCGGAAAATTGACTTCGATCGCCGCGGTGGCAAGCGTGGTGCGCAGCCACAGCGCATTAACGGCAATACCCTTCGTGTGGAATTCCTCAGCCATGCCCAGCATGCACATGCCGTACTTAGGCATGGTGTAGGCCACATGGTCTTTAAACCATTGCGGCTTCATGCTCAGCGGCGGCGCCAAATTGAGGATATGCAGATTGGCGGATTTTGCCTGGAAAGGCACGCAGACCTGGGAACAGAGAAATGTCCCGCGGACATTGACGCCGAACAGCAGATCGAAACGCCTTGCCGGCGTTTTCAGCGTGCCAGTCATCTGGATGGCGCTGGTATTGTTGATCAGGATATCGATGCAGCCAAATGCGCCGCCGTCTTCTGCGCGGCGGCGGCGACTACCGCCAAGTAACGTACATCGAGCTGAATCGCCAGCGCCTAGCCGCATGCCGTATGGCACCACAACACATACGGATGGCATCGTAGTTACTTGCAAAAAACCTGCGTCATCAGCAGCTGAAAATAACGGCATACAGAGAAATCGGCTGTGACTACCAGATGAATACGCCTTTAAGGGCGCGGGCCCCCGTACGTTCTCCAACGGCGCCAGCTATCAGTTGCACATCGGCAGCTGATTTTCATTACCTGCGTGGTCAAACGGATCCGGGTGACCAGATCTCTTTGCTACGCCGGGATCAGGCATCCCCTGCAGCACCGGTTTCCAGTTGCCGCATCGTATCCGCCGCAAAGCAAAGGTCTTCCCAGGCCTTGGCTTTGTCGGCTAGCGTGCGCAGCAGGTAGGCGGGATGATAAGTGACGATCAACGGAATGCCGCGGTAATCATGGACGCTGCCGCGCAGGCTAGCAATACTCTCGTCGCGTCCCAGCAGGTTCACTGCGGCTACCTTGCCCAGCGCAATAATCAGCCTGGGGTTGATCAGTGCAATCTGTCGTTGCAGGTACGCCGCACAGGCCTGAGCCTCTTCTGGCTGCGGATTGCGATTACCGGGAGGACGGCATTTGACGATGTTGGCGATGTAGACATTACGGCTACGTTCAAGGTCGATAGCCGCCAGCATGTTGTCCAGCAATTTTCCGGCCTGGCCCACGAACGGCTCTCCAAGCCGGTCCTCATCGGCACCGGGACCCTCGCCGACAAACATCCAATTGGCGCGCTCGTCACCGACCCCGAATACCGTCTTGTTGCGTTTGGCATGCAAGGCGCAAGCCGTGCATGCTTCCACACGGGCTTGGAGTTCATGCCAATCAGCCCTGGCAGTGCCCCCACCGTAATTTTCAGGGACAGCAGGCTCAACGGCCATCTCGACTGCCGGTGCTACAGGTTTCCCTGTCGCGCTATCGTTACACGCAGACTCCGTATTGCGCATTTTCCAAAGCGGGGAAATACCCATTTCCCACAATATCTCCATACGGCGCATGTCCGGGTCGTAATTCAAGACAGTGATTTCTCCATGCTCACCGCATCCTCGCGCCGGTCCGTGCCGGGATAATAATCACGCCGCAGTCCGATCTCGGTGAAACCGTTGCGTGCATACAGTGACCGGCCGGCCACGTTGGAGACCCGCACTTCCAGAAATACCTTGTGCGCACCTAAGTCACAGGCGAGCTTGAGCATGAACTGCAGCAGCATTGAACCGTTTCCGCGCCGTTGCAGATCGGCCT
>JAYOED010000040.1:18943-20118 GCA_038106575.1 Burkholderiales bacterium | reverse complement strand
GTATTTGACGTTGTTAACCCCGTAATATCCCGGAATTACCAGTCTCAGCGGACCACCGTGTGCCACCGGCAACGGTTCACCATTCACTTCCCAAGCCACGATCGCAGACTCGAGCGCACTGAGCGGAACTGAACGCTCCACAATCACCTTCTTAGCATCCACGCCCGGAGGAATAACCTCTCCTCCTGTGCCGGTCATGAATTTCATGCCGTCAGCAACACCGCCCATTGCCTTGACCAGGGCCGCCACTGGCAGACCGCTCCAGATCGCGCATCCGGCAGCACCCACTTTCCATTGTGAGCCGCTGGTCTTGTGTTTGAAAAAACCGCGACCGTTGCCAGAGCACTGCAATACCGTGGCAACCGTTTCCACACCCATGCGTTTCATTTCCCCCACGGTGATGCGACGCGGATTATTAACTCCCTGCAGAGAAAGTACCCAGGCATCCGGGTCATAGGTAATCGATTCAGCAGGAGGCGTCAGGTTGTTGCGAACAAAAAGAATATCAGTAGGAGTGATGACACTAGTGCCGAATGCAGTACGCCGCGTCTCCATCGTGTTGCTGCTATGAATGATCAGGCTGTCGATATATTTCCATTCGGCATACTTGGGTAGCGGCTTGCTTTTAGCAGCCTGTGCCAGCGCTTCGCCTGAGCCGGAACCAACGGCAGCAACTGCGGCGGCACCTCCGAGCAAAACCTGCCGGCGTCTCACATCTACGGCTTTATCCATATCTTCTCCTCCGTTGAAAGCACCCGACTGAAAATAGGACGCGCCGACTCAGTGCGGAATCAGCGAATCTGAATATCGATACGAAGGTAGTCTAGCAGAAGAATTTGGACTTGCATCAAGCATCATATCGATACAGATCATAATTTTGTTATGACTTGATAAATAAAGGTAATTGGAGCGTTTCGTAACCACAGGCACAAGGTAAAAACCTATGGAAATTGGAAAAAAAGTCATTTCAGTTGTGCAGCTAATTTTTTGAGTGGTCGAAAGTGTATTTTCTGCGGGTCGTTCAAAGTGCTGCGCACCGCACGTGGCTACGTCAAATTCCGTGATTACGGTAAGTTGAGAAGCCTCTCTCAACTGCGCCGTGAGATCACGATCCTGCAGGGACTGTATTAGTTACAGCCTGCCGACCAGCCGTATAGTTGCGCAGAACCGTATGC
>JAYOED010000040.1:0-18933 GCA_038106575.1 Burkholderiales bacterium | reverse complement strand
CCGTATGCTTTTTCTGGTTAACGTCCTGAATAATCATGAAATTAGCCAGCCGATAATTACGAACCCCAGCACGGTGCCGATACTGTACGGCAAATATACTCATAACTCCACCCATGCGCGCTCCCTCGGGATGCTCCGTTAAAATTCACGCTTTCACTATAAAATAACTCAATGAACTTGGCGCCCGAGATCGAACGCAATGTAACAGCCGCTCTGGCTGAGGACGTCGGTAGCGGTGACCTTACGGCCCTGCTGACCCCCAACAAACCTGCACGGGCAACGGTCATGACACGACAAGAGGCCGTGTTGTGCGGTACGGCATGGTTTGACCATTGCGTCCTACGCCTTGATTCGTCAGCGCAGGTGCGCTGGCTGGCACGGGACGGCGACAAGGTTGCTGTCGGTGCCCGCCTGTGCGAAATCAGCGGCTCCTCCCGTGCACTGCTGACTGCAGAGCGCACTGCGCTCAATTTCCTGCAGTTGCTATCCGCGACGGCGACAGCGACCCAGCAATACGTAGATGCCATCGCCGGCACTCGTGCCGCCATTCTCGATACCCGAAAGACCCTACCTGGACTGCGCGTGGCCCAGAAATACGCAGTCACCGTAGGCGGCGGGGTCAATCATCGCATGGGATTGCATGATGCAATCCTGATCAAGGAGAACCATATCGCTTCTGCAGGCGGCATAAGATCTGCGCTCGCTGCCGCAGCATCGCTTTCCGCAAACGTGCAGTGGATCCAGATCGAAGTCGAAACGCTGGAGGGATTGCGTGAAGCGGTAGAGGCCGGGGCGACCATGATTCTGCTCGATAACATGACGCCGAAAACCATGCTTCAAGCGGTCGATTGGACCGCCGGTCGCGCCCAGCTTGAAGCCTCTGGAGGAATCACACTGCAAAACGTGCGTGAAATTGCAGAGACCGGCGTCGATCGCATCTCCATCGGCGCTCTGACCAAGGACGTCTCCGCAGTCGACCTGTCAATGCGGTTCGATTTTCAGGAATAAACCCAATAACAGTTAAAAAATCATGATTTGGCGGCAATGTAAGCCTTGACCGCCTCAACGTCAGGATCCATCACCGTTACCCGTTGCGGGCGGCTCTCCAGCCCTTCAAACCCAGGAGGCACATCAGGATCGCTGCCGAGAGCCTCACGGATGGTCTCCGCAAACTTGGCCGGCAGCGCAGTCTCAAGACATATCAGCGGAACTCCCGTCTCGCGATGCCGTTTGCCAACGTTGACGCCATCAGCAGTGTGCGGATCTATGGTCACTCCATATTGTTTCCGGACATCGCGGATTGTCGCTAGGCGTTCGGCATGGTTGCTGCGGCCGGATGTAAATCCGTACTGCAGCATATTTTTCCAGAAAGGCGTCTCACCGAGACTGAACCCGCTGGACTCCTCCAATTCACGCCAGAGACTTGTAACGACAGCAGGATCGCGGCTAACGAGGTCGAATATGAAACGTTCGAAATTGGAAGCCCTAGAAATATCCATTGAGGGGCTCGAGGTCTGCTCCACTTCGCGTCCGCTGCGCACCCGGTAATGACCGTTACGAAAGAATTCATCGAGCACGTTGTTTTCGTTAGACGCTAGGATCAGCCGGCGGACGGGTAAACCCATGCTGCGCGCAATGTGACCCGCGAATATATTGCCGAAATTCCCGGACGGAACAGCAAAAGACACTTCTTCGTAATTGCTTCGGGTCGCCGCAAAGTATCCCTTGAAATAATACACAGTTTGGGCAACGATTCGAGCCCAGTTAATCGAATTCACAGCACCGATATTCCGGGCGCTCTTGAAAGCGGCATCGCCGCTGACCGCCTTGACGATATCCTGGCAGTCGTCGAATACGCCGCGGATTGCTATGTTGAATATGTTGGCATCCTGCAGCGAGTACATTTGTGCACGCTGGAATGCACTCATCTTTCCGTGCGGCGACAACATGAAGACACGGACACCCTTGCGCCCACGCATTGCGTGCTCTGCAGCCGAACCGGTATCTCCGGAGGTTGCCCCGAGGATGTTCAGCGTGCGGCCCTCACGGGCCAGCACATACTCAAACAGCTCCCCGAGCAACTGCATGGCCACATCCTTGAATGCCAGCGTCGGGCCGTTAGACAATTTGAGCAAATACAGCTGCGGCTCCAGCGTCTGCAGTGGCGTAACATCAGCAGAACCAAACAACTCCTGGCGATACGCGCGCCGTATCATCAGGCGCAGATCCTCATGCGGAATGTCATCGACGAAACGGCTGATAATTTCAAATGCCAGGTCTGGATAGGACATGCCCCGCAATTGCTGCAATTCCGCAGCATTCAGACGTGGATAAGCCTGAGGTATTACTAGCCCCCCATCGGGACCGAGTCCGCCCAGCAACACGTCACAAAAGCGGGCCGGTGGCATGCGACCGCGAGTACTGACATACCGCACAGAAGCCATCGCTGCAGTCGATGCCACGGGTTCGGTCGCAGCCCTGTTCACTGCAACGTCTCCATGCGAATGCGCGTAATCTTCCCTGAGACCACCGTCAAAGCCTCGATACGAGAAATCGATGCATCGATTTTTTTCTCGTGGGTCACATGGGTTAGCAGAATGATATCTACCTGGCGCTCACCGGCCTGAGGCTCTTTCTGCACCAGAGCCTCAATCGAGATACCCTGGTCAGCAAAAATACGCGTAATATCAGCCAGCACACCCGTCTTATCCTCGACGCGCAGCCGCAGGTAATACGAAGTTTCGACCTCCCCCATCGGCAGAACCGGAGCATCTGATAGGCGATCAGGTTGAAACGCCAAATGCGGGACCCTGTGCTCCGGGTCCGCAGTCAGCATGCGTGCCACGTCAACCAAGTCAGCGACAACAGCAGAACCCGTGGGTTCCGCACCGGCACCGGCGCCGTAATACATGGTCTGCCCGACTGCATCGCCATTTACCAGTACCGCGTTCATAACGCCTTCGACATTGGCAATCAACTGCCGTGAAGGAATCAATGTCGGATGCACACGCAACTCGAATCCGGTCGGCTTGCGCTTGGCGATTCCCAGCAGCTTGATGCGATAACCCAACTCTTCCGCGTAGCGAATATCGACCTGATCCAGTTTGGAAATACCTTCAACATGCGCCTTGCCGAACTGCACCGGGATTCCGAACCCAATGGCCGCCATAATCGATAGCTTGTGTGCAGCATCCACGCCCTCGATGTCAAATGTCGGATCTGCCTCGGCGTACCCCATCCGCTTCGCCTCCTTCAATACGTCGGCAAAGGCAGCGCCCTTATCGCGCATTTCGGAAAGGATGAAATTACTGGTGCCGTTGATGATGCCGGCAATCCAGTCAATTCGATTAGCGGTCAGGCCTTCGCGCAGCGACTTGATAATCGGAATCCCGCCGCCGACCGCAGCCTCAAAAGCCACAGTTACACCTTGCTTGCTCGCCGCAGAGAAAATTTCATTGCCGTGCATGGCCAGCAGCGCCTTATTGGCCGTGACTACGTGTTTGCCATTCGTGATTGCTTTCAGCATCAGTTCCCGGGCAATAGTGTAACCACCGATCAGCTCGACCACGATATCGACCTGCGGATCAACGACCACTTCATGCGCATCACCTGTAATCCGAGCAGAATCTCCAGCGACCGCTTTCGCCCGGGCAAGATCCTTGTCGGCAATCATCGAAATTCGA
Organism: Burkholderiales bacterium; assembly: GCA_038106575.1. Lineage (GTDB taxonomy): Bacteria > Pseudomonadota > Gammaproteobacteria > Burkholderiales > SG8-41. Next base: position 15,250 of record JAYOED010000040.1, on the reverse strand, counting down.
ATAGCACGTCCGGCACGGCGCGAAATTTCCTCGCTGTTGCGCTGGAGCACATTGAACGTGCCACTGCCTACTGTGCCTATCCCGAGTAGGCCTACATTGATCGGTTTCATGATGAGCCGGTTTTTCCTTTTTGCTGTTTATTGTGGCAGCAAGCCGTCCTTACGGAACATTTCCTTGATCGTGCGTACGGCCTGGCGGGTGCGCGCCTCGTTTTCGATCAGGGCGAAACGGACATGGTCATCGCCGTAATGCCCGAATCCGGTGCCTGGTGCAACTGCTACCTTGCCTTCGATCAGCAGCTTCTTTGAAAACTCCAGAGACCCCATCGCCTTGTAGGGCTCCGGAATGGGCGCCCAGATATACATCGTGGCCTGTGGTCTGGGAACGGCCCAGCCCATTGCATTCATTCCGGCCCACAATACGTCGCGTCTGCCCTGATACAGCTGGCGCGCGGTTTCAACGCACTCCTGAGGACCTTCAAGCGCGATGATCGATGCCACCTGAATCGGCGTGAACATGCCGTAGTCATGGTAGCTCTTTATCCGTGCCAGCGCAGTGACCAGATCACGGTTGCCGACCATGAAACCGACACGCCATCCGGCCATGTTGTAACTTTTAGACATCGTAAAGAACTCTACCGCGATGTCGCGCGCGCCAGGCACTTGCAGGATCGACGGCGCCTGGTAACCGTCAAAGACGATATCCGCATAAGCCAGATCGTGTACGACGTAGATGTCATGCTCCTTTGCGATCGCGATCAGCCTCTGGAAAAATGCCAGATCCACGCATTGCGTAGTCGGGTTGCTGGGAAAATTCACTATCAGCATCTTCGGCTTTGGATATGTATCGCGGATTGACTGCTCCAGCGAATCGAAGAAATCAACGCCCGCATGCATCGGCACATGTCGGATGTCAGCACCAGCGATGACTGGGCCGTATATATGTATGGGGTAGCTGGGATTCGGCACCAGCACGATATCTCCTCGCTCCAGCGTGGCCAGCGCAAGATGCGCAATGCCTTCTTTGGACCCAATGGTGACAATAGCTTCCGATTCCGGGTCGAGTTCAACCGCGTAGCGTCTCTGATACCATTTGCAGATGGCTTTGCGCAGTCGCAGTATTCCTTTTGATACCGAGTAGCCATGGGTATCGGACCGTTGCACCGATTCAACCATTTTGTCGACGATATGCCGCGGCGTGGGTTGGTCTGGATTGCCCATACTGAAATCGATGATGTCTTCACCGCGACGGCGCGCGGCAAGCTTCAACTCACCGGTGACGTTGAATACGTACGGCGGCAATCGTTTGATGCGAGGAAATTCTTCCATGAACGATTCTCGGGAAAATAAACGCCTGCAGTGCAATGCGGCAGGCGGTAAACTTACAATGGTATCGAATCTGATTATTATCGGCAAATCATAGGGTTATGAAACTAAGCCTGGCTACCCCCCCGAACCGAGCAGCATTCACCGGATATGGTCTCGGTTTCATTGCCGTCAACGGAAATGTGTATTGCTCTCCGCTGCTGGTTACTCCAGAAGGCACTGTCGTCGACTGGACGGTAAACAGTCTGGCCACCCTGACCGCAGAGGCTATTGAACAGTTACTCGAATATGCTCCGGAAATCATCATTCTGGGCACCGGAGCTACGCAACTGTTTCCGGATGCCTCCGCTCTGCGCCGGACATACGAAACAGGCGTAGGAATGGAAATCATGGATACCCCGGCCGCATGTCGGACCTACAACATCCTCAACGCCGAAGAACGCAAGGTACTGGCTGCGATGTGGCCGCCCTGATCCGGAGCAGTCTCTAAGCCTTTAATGCCACAAAAGCCCATTCAACCCATATCTAAAACCTGAATCGGCAACCTATGCAGGGGGTAACAGGGTAACGGGGTCCACCGGCTTGCCGAGCCGCCGGATTTCAAAATGGAGTTTAACTTGATCGGAGTCGGTATTTCCCATTTCCGCGATTTTCTGCCCGCGCGAAACACTCTGACCTTCCTTCACCAGGAGTTCTCTGTTATGCGCATAGACGCTGAGAAACTTGTCGTTGTGCTTGATGACGATCAGCTTGCCTAGCCCACGTATGCCCGTGCCGCTGAATATCACGCGTCCTGCTCCGGCCGCGACGACCGACTGCCCCATTTTTCCAGCAATGCCTAGGCCTTTGCTGGTTTTGTCTTTGAACGGAGAGACAATTTTTCCGCTCACTGGCCATATCCAGTCAATGTCATCCGCATCTTTGGGTTTTGTGGCAGCACTCTCGGTCGCCGTAACAGACCTGGGTGCCGCACCCGTCCTCGCATTGGAGATCTGCGCATAAACCTGATCGGTATAAGGAACACGGGTGCCGCGGGGCTCTGTCTTAACACTACTGGCGACAGAGGCTCCCCTGCTGCCATCAAGCGGCCGTGCTTCCACGTTTCCGACCGGTCCGCGCAGAGGTGCGGTAACCACGCTGCGCGGCGGCGATAACCGCAACTGCTGCCCGACACGCAACCGCGAGGGATCAATGTCGTTCCAGGTAGCCAGTTCGCGATAGTCGAGACCAAATTCGAGAGCGATGCCGTAGAGGGTGTCTCCAGTCCTGACGGTATATAAATAGGGTCGTGGCCTGTCGTGACCGGTCGCTGCACGTGCCACCGGCGCCTTGGTTACCGGTATGGTTTTCTCCGGCAGTCGTTCTGCCACAGGAGCTGGACGCGTAGCAACACAGCCGCTCACCAGCAATGCGATGAAGCCGGCGCAAATGCCACGAACCGCTATTCCGAAAATCGAGGTCTTACCCCAATCCGGGAAGCAGCGGCACAAACCTAGCATCTTCCACTTTAAGGTCTGCATAGCCTTGCGCGGTTCTTTCAATGACATGCAGTGACTGTTTGTCCTGGTGCGTCAACGGGATAATGATTTTACCACCCAACGCAAGCTGATCGAGCAGCGGCCGGGGTACGTGGGTCCCGGCAGCCGCAACAACGATGCCGTCGAACGGTGATTGCTCAGGCCAGCCCAGTTGGCCGTCTGCAATCCGTACACGCACATTGTGCGCGCGTGCGTCCCGCAGGTGATGACGTGCCTTGTTCAGTAACGGCGCAAGCCGCTCAAGGGAGTACACTTCGCGCGCCAGCCGTGACAACACCGCCGCCTGATAGCCGCAGCCGGTACCGATCTCAAGTACCTTGCCAAGCTTTCCGCTGCTGCGCAGCAGTTCAAGCATGCGCGCAACCGTATAGGGACTGGAGATAGTTTGACCGAATCCCAGCGGCAGGGCCATATCCTCGTAAGCGCGACTCGCCAGAGCCTCATCAACAAAAATGTGCCGCGGCACCTCACCCATGGCTCCAAGCAACACCTCATCGTGTATCCCCTGCGTACGCAGACGCTCTACCATGCGCATCCTGGTGCGCTGAGAGGTCATGCCGATGCCGGAATGTGCGGTATTCATATCGTTTGCGGCTCGCTCAGCCAGTCGGCGACCAGCTTTATCTGACCAAAACGATTCAGATACATCTGCAGCGGCGTCAGCGATACCTTGTTGCCGGCCACTGCATGAAAGTCAGTGCCTTCACCGGCATCCTGTGCGCTGCCAGCCGCTCCGATCCAGTAAACGGTATCTCCTCGCGGCGTCAAAGCCTGGACTACCGGTTCTGCCTTGTGCCGCTTGCCGAGACGAGTGACCAGGCAGCCCTGCAGCAATTCATAAGGCACATCCGGCACATTGACATTGAGCAATACCGGCTGATTGACGCGATGTTGATGAAAGCGCGTGACCAGCTCCGCCACCACCTTGCCAGCAGTAGCGAAATAAACATGCTCCCCTGAAACCAGGGAAACCGCGATGGATGGAATACCCAAAAGGAAACCCTCTGTGGCAGCGGCTACAGTACCCGAATAGATAGTGTCATCACCCATGTTGGCGCCATCATTGATGCCCGAGACAACGACATCAGGCAATTCGGGAAGCAATCCGGTGACGGCAATATGCACGCAGTCGGTCGGGGTTCCATTTACGTAGTAGTAGCCGTTGGCCGCCTTGCGCACCGTCAACGGCCGGTCTAGTGTCAGCGAATTGCTGGCCCCGCTGCGGTCGCGTTCGGGAGCCACCACTGTAACCTTTCCCACCGAAGAAAGGGCCTGCTCCAGGGCAGCAAGACCCGGCGCGAAATATCCATCATCGTTACTGATCAGGATGCGCAATCTGGAATCCGCTGGACTTATTTTTTACCGCTGATTCAGCAGCGGATAATTTCACCGGAATTAAGGTGAGCAGATTTTACCACGCAGCGTCGATTCAGTCGGTGTGAATGATAGGATACGCATCCTCCTGCACGATCCAGCTAGTGCCGACCATGGATTTTGAATTCAGCGATGACCAATGCGCCATCCGCGAAGCTGTTTCGCGGATCTGTGGCCACTTTGACGCAGACTACTGGCTGAAAAAGGATCGCGACGGCGGCTTCCCCCACGAATTCCATGCCGCAATCGCGGCTGGCGGATGGCTTGGCATCGCCATGCCCGAGCAGTTCGGCGGCAGCGGACTGGGTATCACCGAGGCTGCATTGATGATGGAAACCATCGCCGAATCCGGAGCCGGATTTTCTGGGGCATCCGCAATACACATGAATATTTTCGGCCTGCATCCCGTGGTTGTGTACGCCACCCCAGAGCAAAAGTCACGCTGGCTGCCGCCGCTGATATCCGGCCGGGACAAGGCCTGTTTCGGCGTCACCGAACCGGGCGCCGGACTGAATACCACCCGCCTCACCACCAAGGCCGTGCGTGACGGTGACCATTATGTCATTTCCGGCCAGAAGGTCTGGATATCAACCGCTCAGGTTGCAAACAAGATACTACTGTTGACGCGCACGCTGCCGATCGAAAAAACCGTCAATCCGATCGACGGACTAACACTGTTCTATGCCGATATCGACCGTGACTGTTTCGAGGCTCGCGAAATCGAAAAGATGGGCCGCAAAGCCGTCGATTCAAACCAGGTATTCATCAACGGCATGCATGTCCCGGTCGCAGATCGCATCGGCGAAGAAGGCAAGGGATTTCACTATCTCCTCGACGGACTCAATCCGGAACGCATACTGGTCGCTGCAGAAGCCGTGGGACTGGGCTCTGCCGCGCTGAAACGCGCCGCGCAATATGCCGGGGAGCGGGTGGTGTTTCATCGTCCGATCGGACAGAATCAGGCCATACAGCATCCTCTGGCGCAGCGCTGGATCGAACTTGAAGCGGCGCGCCTACTGACCTACAAGGCTGCCAGTCTCTACGATTCAGGGAAATCCTGCGGCGCTGAAGCGAACGCGGCAAAATATTTTGCCGGTGAATCCGGTTTCAGGGCCTGCGAGACTGCGGTGCTGACGCATGGTGGCATGGGCTATGCGAAGGAATTTCATGTCGAACGCTACTTCCGCGAGGCGATGATCGCGCGCATCGCACCGGTCAGTTCCCAGTTGATCCTTTGCCACATCGCAGAGAACGTACTCGGACTGCCCAAGTCGTATTAAGAAACAGCGACCTGTTCTCTGCGCCTGCGGTGCTTCAGCAGCAGGTCGCGCACCTGCATGATGCCTTCTTCAGCAACGGGGATCAGCATCATCAGCGGCAAAAATCCGATTACCCGCCGCTGTTTATTGAAATAAACCGGAACAATCGGCACATGCACGGCCTGCGCAATCCGGTAAAACCCTAATTTAAAATGCGACCCCTCAAAAAGTTGGTTGCAGAGCCAAAATGACTATTTTTCCCAATCGCCATATGTACTTAACTTATACCTATGGTTACGAAACGCCTTGATTACGTTACTATTTATAAGGCCGATCGTGCCGTAGCGAAGGTATCATGCCCCGAATTTTGGCAACCTTTGTGGGATCGATATCCGCCGCAATGATTCCAGGCTCTTCCCCTGCATCCGCTAGAACCTCACCCCATGGATCGACGATTAGCGCATGTCCATAGGTCTGCCGGTTCCCCGAATGATAGCCGCACATCGCGGGCGCCAGCACGTAGGCTGCGTTCTCGATGGCGCGTGCTCTCAGCAGCGTGTGCCAGTGTGCCTTGCCGGTCTGGCGCTGAAAGGAAGACGGCACGGAAAGGAATTCGGCGCCCTGCTGCGCCAGCGTACGATACAGGTAGGGAAAGCGCACGTCATAACAGATCGTCATACCGAGAAAACCCCAAGGAGTTTTCGCAATCACCGCGCGATCGCCCGGCCGATAGGATGAAGATTCGCGGATCATCTTGCCATCCGGCAGCGTGACATCAAACATGTGAATCTTGTCATAGGTTGCAGCGATTGAACCTTCTGCAGAAATCAGAAAAGAACTGTTAACGATGCGATCCTCGTCAGTCTTCAGTGTCAGCGACCCGATCAGCAACCACGTCTTGGTCTTGACAGCCAGCTCCTGCAGTTCCAGCAACACAGATCCACCGTCGGCTTCGAGCGCCCCTTTGCGCATCACGCAACCGCTGCCATCCATCAGCAGACTGTATTCAGGCGTCAACACCAAGGCAGCACCGTCAGCTACCGCCTCACCGACCATACGTTTCAATGTTTTGAGATTGGCCTGGAGATCACTGCCGCTGTTCATCTGCAGGCAGGCGGCGCGGAAAGCGATACTCATGAATGAATATGCAACAAAAAGTTGCAAGTTAGTCTATCGTAAATTAATGCCACGCGGCATATCGCGTTGAAGTTGCCGCTGACACTCTGAAACTAGTACGGTTTATCGCCCTTGATAGTGACACGAAGTCCGCGCCGGCGTAGCGGATAATAATCCCAGAGCGCATGATGTTGCACACAGCGATTGTCCCAGAAAGCGACCGACCCGGGACGCCAGCGGAACCGGCACTGGAATTCGGGCTGCTCAATGTGCGAGAACAGCATGGCCAGCACAGCATCGCTTTCCGGCTTTGAAAGTTCCAGGATGCGCGTAGTGAATATGCGGTTGACGAACAAAGCCTTACGTCCCGTCACCGGATGAGTGCGTGCCACCGGGTGCACCGAACGCGGATATATCTTGCCCTCTTCCACCGCACCTTCGTAACGGCCGCGATAGGTCGCTTCGCCGTCATGCAATGCCGTCATGCCATCAAGCATTTGCCTCATCGGCGTCGAAAGCGCATCCCATGCGGCATACATACTGGCGAATAGCGTATCCCCTCCAACTTCGGGTACCTCCAGCATGTACAGGATAGTCCCCAGTGGCGGCTCTCTCTCGCAGGACACATCGGAATGCCAATCTTCCCCGGCAATGCGCTTGGTGTGCGCATCGGCATAGATTTCCATGATTTCCGGATGGCCTTCGACCAGACGAGGCCACGCCGGATGCAGATGCAGTTCCCCAAAATGACGGGCTAAAGTCTTCTGCTGCAGCGGACTCATGTTCTGGTCACGGAAAAACAGCACCCCGCAGTCCGCCAGCGCCTTCACCAACGCATCAACAGCAGCAGCAGCCAGCGGCTGTGCGAGATCCAATCCTTGGACTTCTGCGCCGCAGTTCGGCGCGACTTTCACCAGACCAAATGGCAGCGTGGAAATCTCTCTGTTGGTTAAGACTGCCATTCGGCTATCGTGTCGGCTTCCAGCGATAGGCCTTTGCACACGCGCCTCCCATCAGCATTGCGAGCTCTTCCGCGTTCAGGCGGTCAGTTTTCCGGAACGGTTCAACAGCCTGCTCATAGTTGACGACAGCGTGTGCACGGGTCCAGTCCGTACCCCATAGGCAACGATCCAGACTCCACGCATCGAAAATACGCGCCAGCGGATCCCAGATGTCCGTAAACGGATAAGGCTCTTTCGACAGCGTGCAGGCACCGCTGATCTTGATCACTACATTTGGGCGTTTGGCAAGGTTTAGCACCTTAGGCAGATCAGCCCAAGGTTCCGCAGGCGCAGGCGGCACGCGCGGTTGCAGAATACCTAGGTGATCCAAAATGAAGCGCGTTTCTGGGTGACGATCGATCAGGATCGTTCCGACCTCGATATTCCCCCAGCAAAGAATGTTGACCGGGAAATCATTTTTCGCTGCCGCACGCAGAATGCGCGCGAGCCCCGGATCCGAAGGATCACGCTCACGACCAGGCTCCTTGGTCGGCATGATTCTCACGCCAACCGCACCCGGTGTTTTCTTCCATTCGGCGATGACGTCTTCGACATCCGCTCGATCCGGGTCTACCGGCTTGACGAGCGCAAAGCGTCCGGGATGCGCCTGCTGAACTTCAACCGCATAACTCGCGTCGTAGCGGTACATGGAGAAGGAAGAAATGAAAATCGCGCCATCGATGCCCAGCTTGTCCATGGCCGCCACCATTTCATCACCCGTAGCATGCGGCGGCCAGTTGGGGACTGTATGCCACGGACGCTTGGGTCCATTAGCTTCGTAAGCGTGAATCTGGGAGTCGATAATCCTTCCGGAATTGCTCCTGTGTCTGCTTTGTCCATGAACCGCGGCTGCCGTGAAATCAAACCAACGATAGCCCCCCCCACTAACTTTCAGTAATAAAAAAAGGGTCCAAAGGAACCCCTTTTTGAACTGGTCGGGGCGGCAGGATTTGAACCTGCGACCACCTGCACCCCATGCAGGTACGCTACCAGGCTGCGCTACGCCCCGTGCGCGCGATTATACAACAGCACACTGGTTCAAATACGCAGCTGGTCGATGACGTTTTTGAGGTCCTGCCGCAGCTGCGCAAGCGCGGGTTTGGAAGTAAACGCAGTTGCCTGGGCACGGGATATGCGCGCAGACTCGTTGGCTAGTTCAACCAGCCTGTTACGCGCACCGCTAATTGTGAAACCCTGGTCATAAAGCAATTCGCGGATGTGACGGATAAGCAGTACTTCGTGATGCTGATAGTAACGGCGATTGCCACGCCGCTTGACCGGGCGGAGCTGTGTGAATTCCTGCTCCCAGTAACGGAGCACGTGAGGCTTGACTCCGCACAACTCGCTTACCTCACCGATCGTGAAATAACGTTTTGGCGGGATCGGGGGAAGCGGGGTCTTATGGCTTTCGCTGGCTTCCATCGAAGTACTGTTCCACCATCGATTTCAACTTATGGGAAGCGTGGAACGTAACTACTCGGCGTGCTGAAATCGGAATCTCCTCGCCGGTCTTGGGATTGCGGCCAGGACGCTGCGGCTTTTCGCGTAGCTGAAAATTACCGAATCCGGACAGCTTTACTCCCCTGCTATTTTCCAGCGCAGCGCGAACCTCATCGAAAAAGGACTCCACCATGTCCTTGGCCTCGCGCTTGTTGAACCCCACCTGTTCAAACAACAGGTCGGCGAGTTCCGCTTTGGTTAACGTCATGTTGACCCCCTCTCAACGAAGCTTAGCTTTAAACTTTTGATGCAGAATCCGGCGCAGTTCGGCCATAGCATCCTCGGCCTCTGCGTCTTTCAAGGTTTTATCAGTATCCTGTAATAACACACTGAATGCAAGACTTTTTCTCCCCTTTGGTACTCCCTTCCCGCGATACAAATCGAAAACCGTAATGTCTTTCAGTATGGCCGGCCCGCCCTCTTTTAGCGCCTCCAAAACGTCGGTAAAGCAGGTATTTTCGTCAAATTCTGCGGCTAGATCTCGGCGAACAGCCGGAAACCGGGACAGGGCCTCGAAAGCAGGCACCTGAGCGGTGCATATGGCAAGCAAATCGATTTCGAACAATACCGGGGCTGCGGCAAGATCATACTTCTGCTGCCAGCGAGGATGCAATTCACCCATCCATCCTGCCGCGAAACCGTTAATCTGGATAGCCGCTGATTTTCCAGGATGAAACGCCGGATGGGTGTTATCAGACCGAAACACAGTGGTCAAAGGCGCGCACAGCGCTTCGATGTCTCCCTTGATATCAAAAAAATCAACCTTACGTGCCATCGATCCCCACTGCAACGGCTCGGCATCTCCATAAGCTATTCCACCAACACGCCAAGGTTGATTAATTGTCGAATCGCCGCTTTTGACAAAACACCTGCCAATCTCAAACAGTCGTGTCCTGCTCTGCTTCCGGCTTGCATTGAATGCGACTGCATCAACCAGCCCTCCGATCAATGTCGAGCGCATGACGCTCATCTGCGCGGAAATCGGATTTTCCAGTGCGACCGAAGCTGCGACTGGTGAAAAATCCGCTTCCCAGATGTGATCGACAAAACTGTAGGTAATGACCTCCTGATAGTCGCGCCCTGCAAGCAGTCGCCGCAACAAATTTTGAGGACGGATAGCCTCGGCACGGGGCAGCATTACCGTCGGAGCAGGCGGCGGCAGCGCTGGGATGTTGGCATAGCCGTAAACCCGCGCCAGTTCTTCAATCAGATCTTCTTCGATGGCAATGTCGAAGCGGTGACTGGGCGGAACGGCAGTAATGGTTTCATTGTTGATCATGGGGGAACAACCCAGCCGCTCCAGTATCGAGATGGCTGCGTCGTTGGTCAGCGAAAATCCAAGGACCTGTTCAGCTCTGGAAAGCCGGACCGTTACTGCATCCCGGCGTGGCAATTCTGCCTGCTTCTCCGCTATCGGCCCGGGCTTGCCCCCGCAAAGCTGCAGAAGCAGAGCGGTTGCGCGCTCCATGGCCAGTCGGGCGAACGAAAAATCCACGCCGCGCTCAAAACGATAAGCCGAATCAGAACTGAATCCTGCAGAACGCGTCTTTCCGGCAATCGAGTCCGGGCTGAAAAAAGCGCTTTCCAAAACGATATCGTTCGTGGATTCGGTAACTCCACTATGCTTGCCGCCCATGATGCCGGCAAGCGCAAGCACCTGCCGTGAATCAGCAATCACCAAATGTTCCGCCGTGAGCGCGAACTCCACCCCGTTTAACAACACCAGACGCTCACCAGGAGTTGCCCGGCGCACCTTGATTCCACCGCTGAGTTTTGCCGCGTCGAATGCATGCAGCGGCTGCCCCATTTCAAGCATCACGTAGTTGGTTACGTCAACGACCGGGCCGATCGATCGCACACCACTCCGCTGCAGGCGCCGCACCATCCACTCCGGCGTTGTGGCGCCGACTTTGACCCCGCGAATAATACGGGCGCAATAGCGCGGGCAGTCAGTAGGTGCCTCGAGTGTAATTTCCATACGGTCATCGATTGCCGCATCGACTGCTGCTGGCGGTTTCCAGAGCAATGGAACGGCGCCAAGCGCAGCGATCTCACGGGCCAGCCCAAGCACGCTAAGACAATCGCCGCGATTGGGCGTGGGTTTTGTTGTCAGGATCCGATCATCGAGATCCAGCAATTCACGCACGGATTTCCCGATTACGGCATCTGACGCCAACTCCATCAGGTCGAAAGCATCTTCGGCAATACCCAGTTCGCGAGGGGAACACAGCATACCGTGTGATTCAATACCGCGGACCTTGGCAACCTTGATTTCCATACCTGGAAGCTTGGCTCCGGGCAATGCAGCAGGAACCCGCATTCCTTTGCGGACATTCGAAGCACCGCAAACAATGCTCAGCGGGTCACCGCCGACATTGACTTTACACACATTGAGCCGGTCAGCCTGTGGATGCTTCTCGACACTGAGGACTTCTGCAACGACTACTTTTTCAAATGCCGGCGCAGCCGCTTCAACAGCCTCTACTTCGATGCCGCCGAAGGTCAGCAAATCAGCCAACTCTGCGGTGGACAGCGCGGGATTCGCCAGTTCGCGCACCCATTGTTCGGAAAGTTTCATGGTGAATCGCTCGTCAAACGAACTGCTTCAAAAACCGCAGATCGTTTTCATAAAACAGACGCAAATCGTTAACCCCATAGCGCAGCATGGTAAGCCGATCCGGCCCCAGACCGAAGGCAAACCCCTGGTAACGCTCGCTATCGATACCCACATTGCGCAGTACGTTGGGATGCACCATGCCGCAACCGCCAATTTCTAGCCAGCCATCACCAAAACTCATGTCGATTTCTGCAGACGGTTCAGTAAACGGAAAAAAAGACGGACGGAAACGCAGTTGCAAGCCGTCGTTTTCGAAAAAACGACGGAAAAAGTCGATCAATACGCCTTTCAAATGCGCAAAACTAATGTGTTCGTCGATCCACAGTCCCTCGACCTGATGAAACATCGGCGAATGCGTCGCATCTGAGTCAACACGATATACGCGTCCCGGTGCAATGATCCGCACCGGTGGTTTGTGCTTTTCGAGGTAGCGGATCTGTATCGGTGAAGTATGAGTACGCAGCAATTGCTTACCGCCTGCAAGGTAAAACGTATCGTGCATCGAACGTGCAGGGTGATTTTCCGGCTGATTCAGTGCTGTGAAATTGTAAAAATCGGTTTCTATTTCCGGACCATCGGCCACATCGAAGCCTATGGAGCGGAACAATTCCTCGATGCGCTCCATCGTCCTGCTGACTGGGTGCAGGCCACCCATGCCGCGACCACGGCCCGGCAAAGTCACATCGACGGCGTCTTCCGCGAGCTTTTCCCTCAATTCCCGCCCAGCAATCTGATCACGCTGTGTTTTCAACGCCTCTTCAAGCACCTGCTTGGCGGCGTTGATACAGGCACCAGCTGCGGGGCGTTCAAAAGCAGGCAGCTTACCCAGCCCTTTAAGCAGCTCGGTCAACATCCCCGATTTGCCAAGGTAACGGGCCTTCGCCTGCTCCAGCGCATCGGCGTCGGAAATTCCCGCAAATAACGCGGTAGCTTCTGCCACCAGCTTGTCAAGTTCCTGCATAACTGAATGATAATGAAATCTGTAGAAAAAAAAGGAGGCTCATCGAGCCTCCCTTTTTCAATTCATCACTTCCTATGCGCCGAGGCTCGCTTTCGCCTGCTCAACGAACCGAGAAAAAGCCGGCTTGTCGGCAACAGCAATATCGGCAAGAACCTTGCGATCCACTTCTATGGCCGCTTTCTTCAGGCCATTCATGAACACACTGTAGGTCATGCCGTGCTCACGGACTGCCGCATTGATACGTGCAATCCACAGTGCCCGGAACTCGCGTTTTTTGGTGCGGCGATCGCGATAGGCATACTGCCCGGCACGCATAACCGCCTCGTTTGCAACGCGGAACACGTTGCCGCGACGGCCGCGGAATCCCTTGGCTTTCTTTAGGATCTTCTTGTGCGCCTTGCGGGCGATTACACCACGTTTGACTCTTGGCATGGGTTATCTCCCCGATCAGTAAGGCAGCATTGCCCGCACGGAGGGCTGGTCGGAATCGTGCACCATGGTCGTGCCGCGCAAATGACGCTTGCGCTTGGTGCTCTTCTTAGTAAGGATGTGGCGCATGTTGGAACTACTGCGCTTGAACGCACCGCTGCCCAGCTTCTTGAATCGTTTGGCTGCGCCGCTCTTGCTCTTCATCTTCGGCATCTAAAACTCCTGTTTTAGCCTAGCGTCAGGCGCTTGCGTTTAATGCAAGACTTGAAGCCCGAACACTACTTCTTTTCAACGACCCCGGCGTTTCCTGCCTCGGCCACCTTTTTAACCGGCGTTGCCGCCGATTTCGTTCCTTCAGCTTTTAACCCAGCCTTGGGTGAACTCTTTACCACCTTTGATACTGCTTTCTTAGGCGCCAGCACCATCACCAGCTGACGGCCTTCCATTTTCGGAAACTGCTCAACCATCCCGTGCGCTTCAAGATCCGTTTTCACACGCTCCAGCAAACGGATTCCAAACTCCTGATGCGCCATCTCGCGCCCCCTGAACCGCAGGGTTACCTTGGTTTTGTCGCCTTCATCCAGGAATCGGGTCAGGTTCCGCAGCTTGATCTTGTAATCACCCTCATCCGTTCCCGGACGAAATTTCACTTCCTTAACGACGATTTGCTTTTGCTTGAGCCGCGCCTCATGCTGCTTCTTGCTTTCACGGTATTTGAACTTGCCGTAATCCATCACGCGGCAGACCGGCGGACTCGCCGTTGGCGCGATTTCGACAAGATCCAGTTCCGCTTCTTCCGCCAGTTTGTTGGCGGCGGCTATGTTGATCACACCGACCTGCCCTCCGTCGGCCCCAATGACCCTCACTTCCGGAGCGGTAATTTCACCGTTGATCCGGGCTTCCTTTTCCTGAGCTATGCGACAGACTCCTTTGTTGAGTTGTTCTTACGCTGTACGACCCCTTTTGCCAATATCGCCTTTAAGCAACGACAAAAAGGCATCTAGAGACATTAGTCCCAAGTCCTCGCCTTTACGGGATCGCACAGCCACCTTTTGAGCCGCCATTTCCTTATCACCAACGACAAGTTGAAAAGGCAGCTTCTGAAGACTATGTTCCCGAATTTTATAGGAAATTTTCTCGTTTCTCAAGTCGGCTTCGGCTCTGAGACCAGCCTTTTTGAGGGCCTCCGCGACCTGCTCGGCATACCCAGCCTGGGCCTCGGAAATGTTGCACACGACGGCCTGGACCGGAGCCAGCCAAGCCGGCATCGCACCAGCATAGTGCTCGATCAGAATGCCGATAAACCGCTCCAGAGACCCCAGAATGGCCCGGTGGAGCATGACTGGCGTGTGCCGGACATTATCCTCGGCGACATATTCGGCCCCCAAACGACCCGGCAGCGCGAAATCAAGCTGCAAAGTACCGCACTGCCAGACACGGCCAAGTGAGTCCTTCAGTGAAAACTCGATCTTTGGTCCGTAAAAAGCACCCTCCCCGGGGTTAAGATCCCATGCCAGACCCTTGCCATCCAGCGTTGCCTTGAGCGCAGCTTCGGCACGATCCCAGATTGGATCCTCACCGATACGCTTTGGCGGTCTTGTCGACAACTTGACCAAAATCTGCTCAAAGCCGAAATCGGCATAGACCTCGCGCAGCAGATCGATAAATGCACCGGCCTCGTCCTGTATTTGGCCCTCGGTACAGAAAATGTGTGCATCGTCCTGAACAAAACCACGCACCCGCATCAGCCCGTGTAGCGCCCCCGAGGGCTCATTGCGGTGACAGGATCCGAATTCCGCGATACGCAACGGCAAATCACGGTAACTCTTCACGCCCTGGTTAAAAATCTGTACATGCCCGGGGCAATTCATCGGCTTCACCGCGTAATCGCGTTTTTCCGATTCGGTAGTAAACATGTATTCACGATAATTTTCCCAGTGGCCTGAACGTTCCCACAGCGCGCGATCCATCACCTGCGGCGTGCGCACCTCGCGATAATCCGCTGCGGTCAGAAGACCCCGCATGTACTGTTCGATGACCTGCCAGATGGTCCAGCCATGCGCATGCCAGAAGACCATTCCTGGCGCCTCATCCTGCATGTGAAAAAGATCCAGCTGCCGTCCGAGCTTG
>JAYOED010000002.1:73929-81206 GCA_038106575.1 Burkholderiales bacterium | reverse complement strand
GTCTGGACCGTGTCTCAGTTCCAGTGTGGCTGATCGTCCTCTCAGACCAGCTACGGATCGTCGCCTTGGTAAGCCTTTACCTCACCAACTAGCTAATCCGACATCGGCCGCTCCAATAGTGCGAGGCCTTGCGGTCCCCCGCTTTCATCCGTAGATCGTATGCGGTATTAGCCTATCTTTCGACAGGTTATCCCCCGCTACTGGATACGTTCCGATGTATTACTCACCCGTTCGCCACTCTACTTGCGGGTTGCCCCGCTTTCGCGTTCGACTTGCATGTGTAAGGCATGCCGCCAGCGTTCAATCTGAGCCAGGATCAAACTCTTCAGTTTAATCTCTGCAAAGTATTCACTCGCTTGACGTATGTTTCAATTTCGTCGTGCGAGCACTTCTGGTGTTGCTTGAATTCCGCGCGCGTTTCCTTGCGCGGTGCACTCAAAACCAGGTGCCCACACTTATCGGCTGTAATTTTTTAAAGAACATTGGTAGCGGGGATAGGATTTGAACCTATGACCTTCGGGTTATGAGCCCGACGAGCTGCCAGACTGCTCCACCCCGCGCCAGATCAAGCTCTCAATTATAGCTTTTTGTTTTTTCGCATGTCAACTAGAAATCAATCAATTCCAGACTATATTCTAGAGGCAGAAAAAACACCTTCGGTACACTACCCATCCAGCTCTCTCCGCGACACTGATTTCACTGCCGGCACCCGGCAAAGCGCAACACGCCAAAATACTGATTTGTAAGGCTATCGCCCCGCTACCGAAGCCCTCTCCCCCCCCGTGCCGCGCAACCGCTGGAAAAGAGCCCCCACCCGCTCCATGCTGACATAGAAAGTCGGCGTCACATAGAGCGTAAGAATCTGCGAAAAAACCAGCCCGCCGACCACAGCGACACCCAGAGGCTGGCGCATTTCGGACCCACTTCCGGTGCCGAAGGCCAGCGGCAGAGTCGCGCAAATAGCTGCAAGGGTGGTCATCATGATCGGCCGGAAGCGGATCAGTGAAGCCTCGACGATGGCGTCCTGCGGCGACATACTTTTTTCACGCTGCAACTGGATCGCAAAGTCGACCATCATGATGCCGTTTTTCTTCACCAGCCCCACCAGCAGGATTATGCCGACAAAGCTGAAAATGTTGAGTTCCATTCCGGCGAGCCAGAGCATCAGCAGCGCACCAAATCCCGCAAACGGCAGCGCCGTCAGAATCGTGACCGGATGCGCATAGTTTTCATAGAGCACCGCGAGCACCATGTAGATCACCATGATGGTAATCAGCAGTAGCAAGGGCAGCGTGCGGAAAGCGTCCTTGAATGCCTGGGCGCTGCCTGCCATTTTGACGGTAACGCCACCGGGCAACGTTGCCGCAGCCATATCCTGTATCTGCGCAACGGTTTCACCCAGCGACGCCCCCGGCGCCAGATTGAATGAAATCACCACCGAGGTCATCTGCCTGTAGTGACTCACCGAAACAGGTCCGACCCCCATCTTGATATCGGCAACGGCATGCACCGGCACCATGCGTCCGGTATTCGACTGGACATAAAGTGAGCGCAGCGCATTGATGTCGCGCTGGAAACGGGGATCCAGTTCAAGCAGCACCAGATACTGATCCGTTGCGCCATACAACGTGCTGATCTGGCGCCCACCGTAGGCGTTGTAGAGAGTGCTCTCGATCTGCTGTGGTGAAACCCCCAATACCGCAGCGCGATCTCGAAGGATTTTGATCTGTATCTCTGGATTGCGAAGCTCGAGATTAGTACTTATATCCCGCAGGAACCCTGCATCACGCAGTCTCGACTCGAATTCCTGAGCCGATGAATAAAGCGCTTTCAGATCCGAACCCTGCACGACCAGTTGATAGTCGGCATTTCCGGTCAGGCTGCCGATACGTATCGACGCCGGATTAGTCATGAAGACGCGAAGGCCCTGCGCGCCGCCCGCAAATTTCGGCCGCAGCTCTCGGATAATTTCATCCGCGGATAATTTGCGCTCTTCGCGGGGTTTGAGACGGATGATCAGTCTGCCGATGTTGTCACCGGTCTGCCCGCCGAACCCTTGTCCCGCAGTGGACATCACGGCCTCGACATCAGGATGCTTGCGGATGATCGCCTCGACGCTGCGCTGCCGGCTCTCGAGCTGCTCGAAAGTTACACCCTCAGGCGCACGGGTGTTGCCGAATATGACACCGGTATCCTGCCTCGGGATAAACCCATGCGGCACCAGGTTGTAAGTCACCACAATCAACCCCAGCACAACAACGGAACTGACAAGCATCAATCCACGATGGCGCATGGTCCAGCGCAACGTAGTGCCGTAGAAGTCACGTGCGCCGTCAAACACGCGCTCGAAAAACTTGTATACCTTGCCATGTTCGTGCTCAGGTTTCAGCATCCGGCTACACATCATCGGCGTCATCGACAGCGCAACTAGGCCTGACATCAGCACAGCAACGCCGATGGTAACGGCAAATTCACGGAACAGCCTGCCGAGCAACCCCTCCATGAACAATATCGGTATGAACACCGCAGACAATGAGACCGTCATGGAAATCACGGTGAAGGCGATTTCCTTCGAACCGTCGAGCGCAGCCTGCATACGGCTCTTTCCCATCTCCATATGCCGCGTAATGTTTTCAAGCACAACGATTGCATCATCCACCACAAAACCAACGGCAAGAATGATGGCCATCAGCGACAGATTGTTCAGGCTGTAGCCGAGCAGGTACATGGCCGCGAAGGTGCCAATGACCGACGTCGGCAGAATCAAAGCCGTGATCAACGTCGACCTCGCACTACGCAGGAACATCAGAATGACCAGCACCACCAGAAACACTGACAAAAGGAGATGGAATTCCACCTCATGAATGGAATTTTCAATGAATTCAGAACGATCATTAAGGACGCTAATCTTGACCCCCGGGGGCGCCTCACGCTGTATTTCCTCGAACATCGCCCTAACGCGCTTGACTACTTCCACGGTATTCGCGCCCGGCTGGCGGTAAACGGCCAACGCAATGTTGCGGTCTCCGTTCAGCCAATTCTTGACCTTGGCATTTTCGATTCCGTCCACCGCGTAGCCAACGTCGGAAAGCCTTACTGGCATGCCGTCCTGGTAAGCAACAATCAGGTTGTTGAATCCGACGGCCCGCTCAAGTTTTCCAGAGGATTTGACCGTGAAATTCCGGGCACTTCCCTCAAGCACACCGGACGGAAGATTGCTGTTCGCGTTCTGGATGGCGCTGACCACCCTGTCCAGGCCAAGGCCGCGTTTCGCAAGGGCCTCGGGATTGACAAAAACGCGCACGGCGTACTTCTGCTGACCGAAAACAGTTACCTGAGCTACGCCGTTGATGGTGGAAAGACGCTGCGCAATATTGGTTTCCGCGAATTCATTTAGTGCAGGCAGAGGCAACGTCTTTGCGCTCAGCGCGAGGATGATGATCGCGAAATCACCAGGATTGATCTTGCGCAGGCTCGGCGGCTCTATGCCATCCGGTAGCCGCCGCATAGCCTGCGAAATCGCCGTCTGCACATCCTGTGCAGCCGAGTCGATATCGCGCTCGAGGCTGAACTGCAGGGTTATGCGACTACGTCCGGCGATGCTGAACGAATCCATGCTGTCCACGCCGGCAATCTGGCTGAACTGGCGCTCAAGCGGTGTTGCCACCGTCGATGCCATGATTTCCGGATTGGCGCCCCGGAGCTGGGCATCGACCCTGATGGTCGGAAAATCGACGTTGGGTAGCTCGTTGACCGGCAGCACGCGAAACGCGAACAGGCCGAATATTATGATCGCCGAAACGAATATACTTGTCGCGACCGGCCGTTCAATGAAAATTTTCGAAATGTTCATTGGCCACCTCTATGATTTGGAGTCGCCGACGTCGCCCTTCTTGCCGCCTTCCCTCTTTTTGCCACCTTCGCGCTTTTTACTGTCATTAACAGTGGCGCTTTCGGTAGGCTTTTCGCCCTCGCCGGCCTCGGGCTTGGCATCTGCGTTCTCGCCCCCGCTCTTCTTTTTACCTTTGCCCTTGCCCTTGCCGCCTACAGACCTAGCTTCATTGTCCGCCAGTCGCACTCGTGCCCCCTCCTGCAACGCTTGCGGAATTTCGGTGATAACTTGGTCGCCAGCCTTGATACCGGACGCGACAACGATCTCTCCACCGATCTGCCGTGAAACCTTGACCGGGCGGACTTGGACTTTACTATCAGAATCAATTAGATAGACAAAACTTCCCTCCTGCCCCGGTTGTACGGCCGCTTCCGGTACCACGATCGCCTCGGGCTCCACAGTCAGCACGATGCGGACATTCACGAACTGGCCAGGCCAGATGTCTTACCACGGATTGTGGACCCAGGTCTTGAGCAATACCGTTCCGGTCTGCGGCGTGATCGTGTTGTCGACGAACACCAGTTTGCCTTCGGCCACCGAAGGACCGCTCTGATCGGGAAGAATTTCGATGCGTATGCCCTGCTGCTGCTGATAGCGGCGAAGTTCGTCTAGCTGACGCTCAGGGATACTGAATCCAACCAGCACCGGATCTGTGCCATTGATGGTCACCAGCGAAACCCCACCACCGGAAGCGACCACCAGGTTGCCCGGTTTTATCGCCAACTGGCCCGTGCGACCACCGATCGGCGCAGTGATCCTGGAAAACTCTAATTGAATCTTGGCCTGCTCGACCGAAGCCTGGCCGGCCTGAACGGTAGCCTCCAGTGATTTCACCGATGTTACCGCAACGTCATACTCCTGCCGGGTAATAAACTCGCGCTTGAGCAGCGGAGCCAGCCTTTCCTGTTGCGCCCTCGCGTTTACCAGTTGCGCCCGTTCACGCGCCAGTGCCGCCAGTGCCTGGTTGTACTGCGCCTGGAAAGTGCGCGGATCGATCTGAAACAATACCTGCCCGGCCCTGACCTTTTCACCCTCTTTGAAGTGAACTGACCGCAAGACGCCACTGACCTGCGCACGCACTTGTACGCTCTGTTCGGGCTCGACAGTTCCGACAGCATCGATCAATACCGGCATCGGCTTGGTCACTGCTCGCACCGCCTTGACCACCAGTGGACCACCGCGTCCTTTTCCGCCTTTTTTTCCCTTATTGCCTTTAGCTCCTTCCGAAGCCCCCTGTTTCGACTGCTGCCAATACCAGTAGCCGCCAGTACCGGCGGCGCCGATGGCAAGGAATACCAACACCATGATCAGTCTTTTCATTTCACTCCGCCCGCAGCTAGATGTAAATCACTTGCGCCTACCGCAGTCTGCAGTCGCGCCAAAGTCGTAAACCAGTCCAGATAAGACTGAATCCGCTGCACCCTTGCATTGGATTCTTCCTGCTGCGCGGTAACCAGATCCAGAATATTGCCAAAACCGCTGCGATAGCGTGCCAGCGTCGCCTGTGCCGTCTGCTCCGCCGAGCGCACCTGGGCTTCCGTACTGGAAATGCTGCTGGTCACCGTATTGAGATCGTAATACGCCTGCCAGACTTCGACTTCGGCCTGCCTGACTAGCGCATCCCGGTTTGCTTCCGCAGCTTCCGCCTGTCGTCGCGCCTGCCGCGACGAATAGGTGTTGCGGAATCCGCTGAAAATTGGGATGCGCACAACCAACCCGAGGCTGTAGTTGCTAACCTCTGGCCGGTTATCATTGAAATGGTTGCGCCCACCGCCGCCGGTCACCTCAATCGACGGCAACCCTGCGCGTGAAACAGCCCTGGCATTGTCATGGGATGCCCGAACCTGCGCCTCTGCTGCCACCAGATCGGGGCGTGAGGTCTTGGCTCGCGCCAGCAGATCGTTAATGGATGTGACCACCGAAGTCGTCTGCGGCGGGGCTTCAAGGGAACGCACGGAGATTGAAAAATTGACAGGGAGTCCGACCACTGAAGCCAGTTGGCCCCGAGATTTCTCCAACTCGCCCCGGCTGCGCGTCAGATTAAGCCGCACCTGCGCAACCAGTGTCTCAGAGCGAAAGATTTCGGCAACAGTCGCAAGCCCGGATTCTCTTCGTTTCTGCGCAGCCTCAAGCGCCGTTTCCGCATTTTTGACGGACTGTTCGTTGACTTTCACCAGCGCATCATTACCGATCAGCCTGTAGTATGCCTGCTCAACCTGGAAAACTAGATCCTGCAAGGCTCGGTTATGTGCGAGATTAGCTGCCAGCAGGCGATATTGCGCTGTTTGAATCTGCAATCCGCGTACTCCGAAATCGTACAGCACGTAACTCAGACTGACAGAAGGACCGTAACGCGTCTGCCAGGGGACTAGGGAACCCGTAGTCGCACTGACTTGCTGCGTGCGGTTGACTGTATATATTCCAGTAATTGTGGGCAGTTGATCCGCCTGTTCGATCCCCACCCCGGCCGCTGCCGCCCGCGCAGCGAGCCAAGTCTGTCGTGTTCGCGGATTGTTGCGCAGCGCGAATTCGGTGACTTCCGGCAGCGTCAGATTGCCGCGGAGTGTACCGGTCGCTGCAGCTGGGACCGGAACTTCAGGTAACAGCAGATTCGACTCCCAGCGCAAATGCGGAGCTGGAGCGACTTTCTTGTCTGCGCCAAATGGATCACCCAAAAAACCCTCAGCCGACACCGCTGGCATCGATAAAAACAAAAAAAGCGCCCCTGTGAGCGCTGAGGTTCTCTGGCCGTATCGGTACATGCCGCTGCGCATCTTGTAAGAAGTAGATGACTGAGACCGTAAAACGCGAGGCATGGTAGCACTAACTTTCGAAGCGTCCCGCAGCAAGTCGTCGCCGGTGCGATCGCGGGTCGCCGCGTAACAAGGTTCCATAATGTGAAAGGCCATGTCCAGCCCGCCCGCAAGTCTTATTCATATATAAAATAAATACATAAATCAGTACATTGCTGCATGTTAGCCTCGACCGCTCCACACAATCCATCACATTTTAAAAATCCCGTGTCTAAACTGGTCAAACCCCATGGCGGAGGCTCGCTAAAGCCTCTGCTACTGTCCGGCTCCGCACTTGAAACCGAACGTTTCCGCGCCAAAGGTCTGCCCCCAATCCGCGTCAGTTCAAGGGAAAAAGGCGATCTACTGATGCTCGGCATCGGCGGCTTCACGCCGCTCGAAGGTTTCATGAACCGTGCCGACTGGCAAAGCGTCTGCGACAACTACACCCTTTCTTCCGGAATTTTCTGGCCGATCCCGATCACGCTCTCTGCCACAAAAGCAGATGCAGATCGCATCAAGATCAATAGCGACGTGGCACTCACCGACGGCAAAACGGGTGAAATACTGGCCACTATGACCGTCACCGAGAA
>JAYOED010000002.1:54711-73919 GCA_038106575.1 Burkholderiales bacterium | reverse complement strand
GGCTCATGAATGCAAATCCGTGTTCAAGACCACGGATACTTCACATCCGGGCGTCCGGATGGTGATGGATCAAGCTGACGTCAACCTTTCGGGGCCGGTCAAAGTTCTCTCACAGGGGGGATTTCCCGAAAAATACGGGCCGATGTACATGACGCCTGCCCAGACCCGCGCCCTGTTTGATGCCAACGGCTGGGCCACGGTAGCAGCCTTTCAGACCCGCAATCCAATGCATCGCTCCCATGAATACCTGGCCAAGGTCGCCATCGAAACATGCGACGGTGTGTTAGTTCATTCGCTGCTCGGCAACCTCAAACCTGGTGATATCCCAGCAGATGTCCGGACACAGGCCATTGCCGTGTTGATTGATAAATACTTCGTGCAGAAAACAGTAGTGCAATCGGGATATCCGCTTGATATGCGTTACGCGGGCCCGCGCGAAGCGCTGCTGCATGCCGTATTCCGCCAGAACTACGGCTGCTCACACCTCATCGTCGGACGCGATCACGCCGGCGTCGGCAGCTACTACGGCCCGTTCGATGCGCACGCGATTTTCGAAGTGATCCCGCCGGGCGCCCTCAAAACTAAGCCCATAAAACTAGGTGTGACCTTCTGGTGCTACCGCTGCGCCGGCATGGCCTCTGGCCGAACCTGCCCACACGGCGAAAAAGACCAGTTACAGGTTTCAGGCACGCAGCTGCGCAAATGGCTGTCGGAAGGACAACCTGTGCCGTCCGAATTCAGCAGACCGGAAGTTCTGGAAGTACTGCGCGATTATTACGCGAAGGCGGGGTAAGCAAAAACGGCTTGCCGGTCTGCCCAAGAAAAAAGCCGCTTGTTCAGGCGGCTTTATTTCTTGACGATCAATCTGCGTTTTGGGTCGATGATGATTTCATCGACCTTGAAATTTTAACGAGAAATTCCATCCAAACTCCAGCAGCATGAGGCCTAGGGCTTTTTCGGGGTTTTGTACTCGACTTCCTTCTGCATCGGTTTCCAGATAGTTTCATAACCGACAAAACCCTTTTCATTGGGTGCCATCTGACGCGTTGTATAAAAAGGCGTCTGACCATCAGGCACTTTGACATTAGGTTTTTGTTCGCTCATAAGTCACCTTTTTGCATTAATTTTTGAACTACACAATAAATCAAAACCTGATTCTACACTTTCATTCAAACCGGTCTCAGAAGTGAGGGATTAATATCCGCACCCGCAACGGCCACACCGCCCGCTGTTGCCTCCTCATCTGTTGCGTCGCGCACTGACAGTATTTCCAGCCTGAAAACAACTTCCCTGCCGCACAACGGATTGTTGCCGTCGACCGTCAGAGTGTTGTCGTCCACTTGCGTCACGATAAAACTGCGGGTCTGCCCCCGGTCATTTTCCATGAGTATGGAGGTGCCGACCTGGCGATACTCCTCCGGCACATTTTCGATGCGGTCTGTAAATACCAGCGACTCGTCCCGCGCACCGAAAATCTGGTTACCGTCCAGCGGCACCTCGATCACCTCACCAGCTGACTTTCCTTCCAGCGCCATATGCACCGAAGGTGCCAGGATTTCGTTGTGACCATGCACATACCCCAGCGGAAATTCGATTCCTGTCAGCACATGACCCGACTTCACGTCCGTCACACGGTAAGTCAATTCGACAAACTTACCGTTCCGTATGGTTGCACTCATGCCGAATCCGGACAGACCGCTCAGAATATCGATGCGCCAAAAATTTTGACTTTGTCGTTCTCGTAACCAAGCACGAGCCTGCCCAGCCATTCACCCTGCCTCTTCGTGCTGCGCTGCCGGTACAGAACCGTCACATGCTCGCCCCTGCGGATTATGCCCAGGGAATCAAAATCTTCGGACAGGTTTCTCGCCAGTTCACTTTTTGCGAATTGGTGGCCAGCCTCGACATGGTTCATGGCCCGGGAGAAGTCGCTCGAGAAATGTCTGACGAATTCCGCATACTTGCCATCATTAGAATACCTGACAAGGTCGCGCCACAGAGGATTAGCCATAGCCAGAATTTCGTCGTCCGGTTTTTCGATTATATTCATGCTGGAGTCCGGACTGGCAGAGAACGTTGGCTTAACAGGGCTGACAATAGAAGACATAGCTGTACTTTCCATGACAGGCAGAGGCTCACCAAAGCCCTCAGCCAGAATCAGGCTCTACTCGTTCTCTCCAACCAGGTGGTAGCACGGCGCTTTTTCCATGGTGTATTCACCGGAGCTAGGATCTCGACGGGACACCGTCAGCACATGCCAGTTGGCATCGTCCACCTTCATGGCGTCACCCCGGTAGTAATACCCAGGCCAGCGTGTTTCCTTGCGAAACAGCGTATGCTGAGTCACGCACTCTGCCGCACGATGCCGGTGCTTCAACTCCCAAGCACGCAGCAATTCATGGATGTCCTTGGCTGCGAGATTCTCGAGGTCTTCCTCCATGATAGCGAGCTTCTTGAGACCGATGTTCAAGAGTTTCTCGTTGGTCATGTAATTGACGGTCACACCGCCGCAATACTCATCCATCAGCTTCTGCAGGCGATCCAGACCCTGCTTGGGATTGATGTAATGCGGGTTGACGTCACCGGCCACAATCGCATTGCGGTAAATCCGGTAATGTTCGAGCGGTTTGTAAATCTCCCGCTTGCGGCCTTCGATCTGCAAATCGGAAACCACAATGCCTTCGGCCTTGCCGTCATCGATGTATTTGCAGGCAGCTTTGGCGGCAAGACGGCCTTCAGTGAACGAACCGGACGAGAACGCGTGAGGCGTGCCGCCAACGGCGTCACCGGCACCGAACAGGCCTTCGATGGTCGTCATGCGGTTGTAGCCCCAGAAATACTCGGGCGGCGAAACGTCTTCCGGACCCGAACACCAGGCACCTGAACCAGTCGCGTGGGAACCCATCACGTAAGGCTCGGACGTGGTGAGTTCCGGGTTTTCGTTCTTGGGATCGACGTCGGTGGCGGCCCAAAGAACAGCCTGACCAACCGTCATGCCCAGGAAGTTTTCCCAGCCCACCTCCTCCAGATGCGGATCCTGGAAGGCTTTCATGGTCACCATGTGTATCGGACCGCGTCCGGCATTCACTTCGCTGATGATGCAGTGATTGCGCAGACAGGTCGGAATCGGGCGATGCGTCAGATGCGAGGCCTCGGGATCCAGATACTCCTTGCCGACCATCTCCTGCAGCGCCGGGAACCATTTGGATTCGTACTCTTCGCCCAGACAGTTCTGCGTGTAGGTCTTAAGATGCAGGAAGTAGGCGCCAACCGGACCGTAGCCGTCCTTGAAACGAGCCAACACGATGCGGTTTTCCATCTGCGTCATCTTGGCGCCAGCATTGATCATCAAGCCGTAAGCCGAGGCGGACGACCAGGGTGCATACCAGGTGCGGCCGGAACCCTCGCCCACCGAACGCGGCTTGAAAATATTGGACGCGCCACCCGCACCGCAGATCACTGTCTTCGATTTGAAAACATGGTAATTCCCGGTGCGGACATTGAAGCCCACAGCGCCGGCAATCCGGTTTTCCTTACTCTCATCCATCAGCAGGTGGGTCACGCAGATGCGATTGAACACCTTGTCCGCGGATTTCTTCGCAGCCTCGGCGACGATGGGCTTGTAGGATTCGCCGTGGATCATGATCTGCCAGCGCCCTTCGCGAAGGTAGCGTCCCGTTTTCGGATCCTTCATGATCGGCAGTCCCCACTCCTCGAACTGGTGCACCGTGGAATCCACGTGGCGCGCCATGTCGAACAGCAGGTCTTCGCGCACCATCCCCATCAGGTCGATACGGGCATAGCGGACGTGGTCCTCCGGCTTGTTCTCGCCCCAGCGGGTACCCATGTAACAGTTGATGGCGTAGAGGCCCTGCGCTACCGCGCCCGAGCGGTCAATATTTGCCTTCTCGGCAATGACAATCTTCTTGTCCTGCCCCCAGAACCGGGCCTCCCATGCGGCACCAGTGCCGCCCAAACCTGCACCGACAACCAGGATGTCGATGCCGTCTTCTACGATTGTTTGGTAAGCCATTAGTAATACACGCCTTTCTTCATCTTTAGACCGTTGGACTTCAACGTGTGCAGACCACCATCATCCATTCGAATCCATTTCGGTTCGTTGAAGAGCAGTTCGCTGTCACGCATTTCCTTGGTGGGCCCGGGAACTTGGGAGAGCTTGGGAATTGCCGCACCCCAAGGCTTGGTGGTAATGGGCGACAGGAAATTCTTTTCAGTACCGTTGCGGAACTTGATCCGCCAGGCAATGGTGCCCTTCTGTTCGTCCCGATCGACGCGTACGCTGTGACCGAGCGGCGCAAAATCAGCATAGCCGCGCACATCGATCGCGTGCTGCGGGCAGGCCTTCACGCAGGAGTAGCACTCCCAGCACATGTTCGGCTCGATGTTGTAAGCACGACGGTAAGTCTTGTCGATGTGCATGATGTCGGACGGGCAGATGTCGACGCAGTGACCACAACCGTCGCACCTTGTCATATAGACGAAGGTAGGCATTCGTAGGCTCCTTTATATATTCCTATAGATTGGTGTTTCTTCTAATAGTGGCGGGGTGCTTCGCGCTTGATGCCGAGGCCCATGTCCATCGGAGCGTCTTTCAGCAACTCCATCGAATGTCTTTGCTGCTGTTCTGGGTCGTCACGATCAAGCGTTGGCAGATTCTGTACCGTGCCGTTGGCCTCGGACAGTCTTTTCTCGAAGGCCGCGGCGGGCTTGAAGAACATATGCGCGAACTTGGACCAGGGCACTGAACCGAACAGTACCGTCGTCGCGATGATGTAAAGGCCGAAAAACGCGCTTGCTCCCGCCCCGCCCTTGACCTGCAGGAAAGCCCAGATCAAACCCAGTGTCACGCTGGCTAGCAGTGACAGGATGAACAGATCGGCATGCATCACGCGCAAAGGTGAACTGCCTTCGGCGGCCACATCGACGCGGATGAAGAACCAAAACCAGTAACCACCGAGGCAGACCATCAGGCCGCCGATCCACCACAGGGTCGGCCATATGGACGGGGTCGGTACTGCAGGCGTTGGATAGCAGAACACCATGATTGCCGTGCTCACCACATAAAGGATGAATCCATACATGGTCAGCAAATGGGCGATCCGCCGGCGCGGGTTGCAGAATTCGCCGGAAGTCATTACGTCCACCACCCCGGTTTTAACAGCAATTGAAATCAACTCTCCGCCTTTAACCGGCCTTCCCCTGCTTTTCGAGTTGCGCCAGTTATCGAAAAAATACCGGGCACTGCCCTTGTGAATTACATCAAACAGCGTTCCGGCAATAACCAGGACTATCATGAGGATCAGAAAAGTCGGCATGAAGGCCTGGGGTATGAGCGCCGAGAGCGCAGCAAACGGATTGCTGGTAAGAATCATGACTCCCCCTATTAATTCCGCAGATTTTAAACGACACAAAGGGGATGGCAAAAGAAAAAAAAAGGTTATACGGTCATAGAAAAAACTTGGCGTACCATCGGATACAATAATATGTCGAGGTAAACCTTGAAAATCTGTATTCTTTCCGACAGCCACGACCACCGGGAACCGCTTGCCGCAGCGGTCGCAGAGGCTAAAGATATGGGAGCACAGGCAGTGCTTCACTGCGGCGATCTGATCGCGCCTTCGACGCTGCACGTCATCACCAAATATGAATTGCCCGTACATCTGATTCACGGAAACAACACAGGCGATTTGTTTTACTTGTCTAATTGGGCTCAGCAACCCAAAAACCGGCTACAGTATTACGGTCAGGATGGCTCGTTGGAAATGGCTGAACGGCGGATATTCCTGGTGCATTACCCGCACTACGCCAAGGCCATGGCGTTGACCGGAGACTACGATCTGGTCTGTAACGGGCACGAACACCGCGCCGTCATCGAAAGCATCCGAAACATCAAGGGCAGCGAAACGCTACGGATCGATCCCGGAACCGTCGCCGGCGTCAGCGCACCGCCAACCTATGTCTTCGGCGACCTGAAGACCATGACCTTCGAGATCCGCCAGGTCCCTGCGATCTGAATTGTACAAAATATTGTTTTAAAAATTATTTACAAAACTTTAGTGCCAACTAAGTGTCGCTCCTGGTCAGCACTGCGTTGCCCCTGCAGTCCGACGGTAAGCACGGCGAGTACGGCATCGAGAACACGTGGCAGGCGCTGATCAAAGCACACCGCTCGGACGTGAAAGCTTTCTGCATCACAATCCACCACGAGGCGCGCGACTATTAGCAGCGTCTTTACGGACCGGTGCACTAGATGCTGGTGGATGTTGTGAAGCGGTTGCCGCTGAAAGTTGTGGACATCTACCGCAAGCTGACTGCCTAGCTCTGCACGACCGGTAAACGACCAATTAGTGCAACTGCGCCTGGACCGGCATTCCCTCGCCGGGAGCAACATCCGCAGGCGCATCAGGCGCATCTGCAGACTGCTCCGGAGCTTCAGCGGAATCTTCTTCCGATTCCATCAGCCCTTCGGCCATGGTAGTAGGTTCTCCCGCCAGTGCAGTCTCAAGATCAAGTTCCGCGCCCGGGACCTGCTCCACCAGTGCACTGAGCTCGGTTAGCGGCGGCAGTTCCTCCAGAGAACGCAGGTTGAGATCGTCCAGAAACGACTTGGTAGTCGCAAAAATTTCGGGGCGGCCCGGCACTTCGCGATGGCCGATGACATCGATCCAGCCCCGTGCTTCCAGCGCCTTGAGGATGCCCGGGGACACCGTTACGCCGCGGATTTCCTCGATATCACCACGAGTTACAGGTTGCTTATAAACAATAATTGCCAGCGTTTCGAGAACCGCGCGGGAATACTTGGGCGGCTTTTGCGGATCCAGTCGGTCCAGGAATTTCTGGGTTTCCGGACGCGCGCGAAAGCGCCAGCCGGTGGCCACGCTGATCAGCTCAATACCGCGACCATCCCAATCGCCTTTCATGTCGTCGAGCAACTTGCGCAGCGTGTCGTTGTCGATTTTTTCGTCGAACAGTCTTTTCATCGATACCAGCGACATCGGTTCCTGGCTTACCAGCAACGCGGTTTCTAGCACATATTTAATGTGCGCGAGATCTATTGATCCAGCTTCGGTATTTTCTGCTTTTTTTGCCATGACTTTCATTACGCGGCAGCCGCGGGGCCGCCTCTGAGTTTGACGTATATTGGCATATACGCCTGTTCCTGGCTGATTTCGATCAGCACTTCCTTTGCCAGTTCCAGTATGGCGAGGAACGACACCACCAGTACCTGCACCCCCTCCTCCGGGGCGAACAGCCGCGAAAATTCAACGTAACCCTCGGTTTGCAGGATACGCATGATACGGGTCATGTGCGAACGCACCGACAGCTGTTCACGGGTGATCTTGTGATGGCGGTTGACCGCAGCACGATGCAACAGGCCCAGCCATGCCATCTTCAGGTCTTCGATGTTGACATCCGGTAAGCGCAGTGCCGCCTCGCGGTCAAACAGCACCTGCACCACCGAAAAATCGCGGCCGGACTGCGGTATTTCGTTCAGGCTTTGCGCCGCCAGCTTTATCTGTTCGTATTCCATCAACCTGCGCACCAGCTCCGCGCGGGGATCCTCCTCAAGATTATTGGCAGCCGGACGCGGCAGCAGCATCCGCGACTTGATCTCAATCATCATGGCCGCCATCAACAGGTATTCCGCCGCCAGTTCCAGTTGTTGCGTGCGCATCAGTTCGACGTACTCGAGATACTGCTCGGTCAGCTTGGCCATCGGAATGTCGAGGACGCTGATGTTCTCCTTGCGGATCAGGTAGAGCAGCAGGTCGAGTGGCCCCTCGAACTGCTCGAGGAAAACTTCCAGCGCATCGGGCGGTATATAGAGGTCCTGCGGCAGCTCCAAGAGGGGCTGGCCATAGACCTTGGCCACTGAAACGTTTTCTTTAGCAGCCGGAATTGCAGGGTCAGTCATGGATAAGAACCGGCGGGAGGTGTTGCAACGGACAACCGATTGATGTCCGCAAGCATTTTTTTTGGATTTTTAGGTGCCGCATCCTGGTATTTTACCGATATTTGTGCCCGCCCCCCCAACGTCTACAAACAGTTGCTATTGCACCGGGACTAAGCTATTGACGCGATTGCAAATTACGCGCGGATGACCATAGCGATCGATACAAAGGATCATAAATATCGGACAGATAACCTCGAAAGGCTCTACCATCGAGTTGATCCTACCCCGGGCCTTACCAGGCTTCGAAATCCTATTTCTTGGGTTTCGCCGGCACAAAGCGAGGCCAATCGCGTAACCAAATACGCTCCAGCACCGGCAGCATGACCGCGCCGAGCATGGCCGCACCGAACGCAATAACCGCCAGTACCCTGCTCTGCAGCCAGTAGGCGGAAGCAATGAACACCGCAATCGCCACAAAATTGAACATCACAAGCAGAAATTCCAGGCGGTGCACGTTGCAACTCAACCGACTTTTGCAGTGCAGACAGTCAATTTCGGCACGCGCAATTACCGCATGACTTAGCTTGCGCGTTTTCAGGTCTTTCTCGCAGCACGGACAGTGGTAATTCATCAAATTGAGGTCATGAAAAGTTTGGGGCCGGCTTGGTCGTACCGAGTATAGGCATGTTCCAGTCCAGCGGCAGCAACACATTAACCTCAGAAGCTAAAACCAATTTAACCATATGTTTTTATTGTTATTTTTTTAGACGAGGCGATACCATCGGTCCGAATGTAACCCTCTGTAATAAGCATCAACAAACCGCAGTCCCGGTTTGGACCGCCGAGCGCAGACGCTACGCGCCGCCGGCCTACCGCTATCCGCCGCCGCCCGGCTATTAATTAACGCGCCTCAACAGAAAAGAACGTCACCTGATCCCCGGGCGCCGCGCTGCTACGGGCAGCATCACCAGCCCCCGTTCAGGGCCCAGCAATGCCTGCTGTTGCTGCAATCATCAGACTACGGCAGCGAAAGCGATAATATGCGGAACCATGGTCTGTCACTAAGGCTTCCGCACAGGTTTCACTGTCGGCCGGCTGACTTCTTCATCCATGCCTCGAAAACTGTTCCGCAAATACCTGCTCTCCCACCGGTCTATCACCGAAAACCGCTGGATTGCCTGGAGCAATCCCTGGCTGGGACATCACAATCTTCGGCAACTGCGCTGGCGCTCGGTAGCCGGGGGCGTGGCGACCAGATTGTTCGCCGGCCTAGTCCCGGGCCTGCTGCAGACGATTTTTGCGGTGATCCTCTCGATCGTTTTCCGTGTCAATCTGCCGGTCGCACTGCCGACCACGCTCTGCACCAACCCGTTGACCATCGTTCCCTTGGATTACCTGGCCTGGCGTTACGGCGTACTGGTTACCATGACCGATACGCAACAGCAGGTGCCTGCGACATTCAGCATGGAAGGACTTGACTGGCCCGAGTGCATTCCTGCGCTGCTAGAATGGATGCTCGCGCTTGGCAAATCGCTGGCCGTGGGCCTTCCGTTGCTGGCCGTCACGCTTGCTGTCCGCCGATACCTCGTGTCCAACATCGTATGGCGATCGCAGGTGCGCCTTGCTTGGCGTCGGCGCCAAAGAAAGAAGATTCGCGCCTGATGGCTTCCAAAACACCAACCTACTGGAAAAGGGCGATCAGGGAATTGTCTGCCGCCGACCCCGTGCTCGGCAGCCTGATCACGCGTCACCGGGGGCTGACGCTGGCCAGCCGCGGCGATGCCTTCCAGACCCTCGCACGCTCGATCGTTGGCCAGCAGATTTCGGTCAAGGCCGCTCAAAGCGTGTGGGAGCGATTCGCAGCGGCGGTGGGCGACGTGAAGCCCAAACGCGTGCTGCGACTGTCCATGAAACAACTGCGCGGCTGCGGCCTCTCAGGCCAGAAAAGCAGCTACCTGCGCGACCTATCGCAACGTTTTGCATCAGGCATGATCGATGTCAGTCGCTGGCACGACATGGATGACGAATCACTGATCACGGACTTGATACAGGTCAAGGGCATCGGACGCTGGACCGCGGAGATGTTCCTGATTTTCTACCTGACCCGCCCCGACGTGTTTCCGCTCGGCGATCTCGGACTGCAGCGGGCATTGAGCCTGCATTACAACAAGGGACGCAAGGTTTCGCAGCGCTGCATCGCGACGCTGAGCCGGCTGTGGACGCCTTGGCGTTCGGTGGCAACCTGGTATTTGTGGCGCAGCCTTGATCCGATCCCCGTGGAATATTGACTGCGCTTACAATCAGGCGGGTCATGAACACCACCGCCTCGCCTCCTCCCCTGCGCCACACCCATGGCAAGTTCGTGGCCGCCTATCGCAGCGGTACTCTCGATATCACCATCGACCCCAAGGCTGCCGCGCGTTTTCTGAGCGCCCGGTTGCTGCTTCCGCTGTTCATGATGCCGGTGCTGGGCATCGGCGTGGCGCTGGCTCTGACCGGCTGGGTCTGGACGGGGCTGCTGGTGATCGCCCTGGGCATCATCGTGCCGCGACTGATCAAGCGCGGTGCGCCGCATTTTTTGCTGCAGCAGGCGCTGGCAGACGAGGACTTCTATCTCGACGTGATGTACGCCGGCGTAATGCAGATCGTCATCCGCGGGAACGATTGAGCGGCTTCAGCACCCCGTCTTCCAGCTCTAGGATGCGGTCGGCGCGTTCAGCAATGCGCGGATCATGGGTAACAATCACGAAACCGGTATTGGTGTCCCGGTTCAGCTGCATCATCAGATCGTATACGCTCTCCGCGGTGCGCCGGTCAAGGTTGCCGGTCGGCTCGTCGGCTAGCACGCAGGCCGGGCGCGCCACCAGCGCCCGCGCCAGTGCGGCGCGCTGGCGTTCACCCCCCGAGAGTTCTCCCGGGGTGTGATTCAGCCGGTGCACGAGGCCCACGGCTTCAAGCATCTTTCTTGCCGCAGTCAGCGCATCGGCACGTGGCTCGCCACGGATGATCAACGGCATCGCCACATTTTCCTCGGCGGTGAATTCCTGAAGAAGATGATGGAACTGGTAAACAAATCCCAGTGCGCGGTTACGCAGCGTGCTGCGTTCCGTCTCGGTTTGCGTAGCCAGCAACTGGCCAAGAATGCGGACTTCGCCGCCACTTGAAACGTCCAGCCCGCCGAGCAGATGCAGCAGCGTACTCTTGCCGGAACCCGAAGCGCCGACAATCGCCACCCGCTCCCCCGGCATGACTTCAAGATCGACGCCAAGCAGCACCGGCACGGCTTCGGCGCCCTCCCGGTAGGACTTGCTCAGGCCGCTGCAGGCAATGACGGCTTCACTCATAGCGCAGCGCCTCCGCCGGATTGACCCGCGACGCGCGCCAGCTCGGATAAAGCGTCGCCAGTGCGGACAGCACGAAAGAGATCACCGCGGTGCCGATCACGTCCATGGCCTGCAGCTGGGATGGCAGGTCGGCGATCTGGTAGACGTCCTGTGGCATGAATTTGAAGCCGAACAGGTGCTCGACAAAACCGACGATGGCCGCGACGTTCAGCGCCCCAAGGATGCCGAACACCACACCGCACCCGACGCCGATCGCACCGATCAGCGTGCCCTGCACCATGAAGATTTTCATGACTACACTAGGGGACGCGCCCATGGTGCGCAGTATCGCGATGTCGGCCTGCTTCTCCTTGACCACCATGAACAGGCTTGCCACCAAATTGAAGGCGGCAATGGCGATAATGAAAAACAGCAGCAGCGACATCATGCGCTTCTCGAGATCGACAGCACGGAAATAAGTCGCATTGAATTGCGACCAGTCGCTGATGCTGACTTCCGCAGGCAGTTCGTTCAGCAATTCACGGGCCACACTGCGCGCACGGAACAGGTCATCCAGTCGCAGGCGCACCCCCGAAACGCGATCGTCCATGCGGTAGAGACGCTGCGCATCAGCGATGTGCATCACTGCGAGTCCCGCATCGATCTCGTAATGTCCCACCTCGAAGATCCCGCTCACCGTGAATTGGCGCAGCCGCGGCAGTATGCCCGCCGGTGTCACCTGTCCCTGCGGCGCCACCAGCACGACCCTGTCGCCGACGGATACGCGCAGCGCGCGCGACAGCGGCGCACCCAGCACCACGTTGTATTCGCCAGAGCGCAGCGAATCCAGAGTGCCTGAACGCATGTGGGAGCCGATTTCGCTGACTTTGTCTTCCTGCGTGGGATCGATGCCGCGCAGGAAGGCTCCGCGCACGTGGCCACCGCTGGTCAGCAAGCCCTGCGCCGACACATAAGGTGCCGCGGCTTTCACATGCGAATGCCGGGCAGCAACCGCCGCGATATCCCGCCAGTCATGCAGCGATTCACCAAGCCCGGTGACCTGAACATGCGCGACCGCACTCAGCATGCGGGTGCGGACTTCACGCTGAAAACCGTTGAATACAGACAGCACGGTTATGAGCACGGTCATGCCCAACGCAATGCCGATGACCGAGATCAGCGAAATGACCGAAATGAAGCGCGTGCGCTGCCGCGCGCGGGTATAACGAAGGCCGACAAAAAGCGGAAAGGAATTCACGTAAGCCCGCAAAAAACAAAGGCGCAGTGTGCCATAAAGCGGCGTGCGTTTGCCATCAGCGGGCTGAACTGCGTGCTAGACTCGTCGCGTCGACAATTCCGTACCGTTATCCGCAACATCACGTGCATCTCACCCTGTTCATTCCCGATCTGCTGCCGTCCCGCGGCATGACCAAGGCAACAGCCGGTGACCCGATTGCACCGGTACTGCGCCGCGCACTCAGTCGCGGCGAACGTCAGTATTTTCCCGCCATCGAGCCTGAAGCCTGGCTGTGCCAGGCCTTTGAAGTCGAACGCCGTGATGACTGGCCTGTTGCCGCACTCACTGCCGCAGTCGACGGCTATGCGACGGATACCGATTGTTGGTTACGGGCAGATCCGCTGCATCTTCAATTGCAGCGCAGCGGCACGCGCGTCATCGCATCGCCGGCACTAACGCTCGAAACCGCCGAGGCAACTGCATTAATCGCTGCGCTGAACGAGCACTTTTCCGCTTCCGGATTGGTTTTCGTATCGCATGTCCCTTCCCGCTGGTATATCCGCCAGAGCGAACCTGTTGCAGTGATCGCTCCGACACTGAGTGCAGTCGCCGGGCGCCCTCTGCCGCAGTCATTGCTTTCTGGGACGAACGCAAGCCACTGGCACCGCATACTGACCGAAGTGCAGATGATCCTCCACGATCATCCGGTCAATGCTGCCCGCGAATCGCGTGGTTTGCCGATCATCAACAGCGTGTTCCTATGGGGTGGTAGCCGCAAACCCGTAGTGCCGGGCCGGCATTTCACCGATGTACGCTCTGACGACGCTTTGGCAGTCGCACTTGCCGTCCAAAGCGGCGCCGAATGCAACTCAGCCCCGACCAATGCCGCGCTGTGGTTTGGCACCAGACCTGATCCCGAAGGACGCCATCTGGTTGCGCTGAACTGCATCCATCACGCAACCCGCTACGGCGGACCTGAAGCCTTACTCAAGGCGCTGCGAACACTCGATGAATCCTGGTTCAGCCCGTTGTGGGCCAATCTTGCTGGTCCGCTGAAAGAACTAGTGATCGTGGCCACCGGAGAGGACCACTGCCTGCGCTGTGCTGTGCATCCATTCGATCGCCTGCGATTTTGGCGTCGCACGCAAAGCTGGGACACGCTGCTGCCAGAAGCATCATGAGCAGCATCGTCGTCCGTCCCGCCGACGCGGACTGCATTTCGCGCCTTGTTTCCGGAGGCGTCAACCCGTTCATGGCGCGAATTTACGCGGCTCGCGGAATCGGCAGCGTCGACCAGCTGAAGTCCGACTTGTCGCGACTGATTCCTCCGGAACGGCTGCTCAATGCCGGAACCATGGCGGCACTGCTAGCCGATGCCATAGCCGCCGGCAAAAAGTTCCTGATCGTTGCTGACTACGATGCTGACGGCGCCACGGCGTGCGCAGTCGGCCTGCGCGCGTTGCGCGGTTTTGGCGCCCAGGTCGATTATCTGGTGCCCAACCGTTTCGAATACGGCTACGGCCTGACGCCGGAAATCGTGCGCCTCGCCGCCGGACAGAAAAAACCCGACGTGCTGATCACCGTCGACAACGGCATTGCCAGCATCGACGGCGTCGCAGAAGCCAATGCGCTCGGGATGAAAGTGCTGGTCACCGACCATCACCTGCCCGGCGATACGCTGCCGGCGGCGTGGTGCATCATCAACCCCAACCAGCCCGACTGCGAATTTCCCAGCAAGAACCTGGCCGGCGTCGGCGTCATATTC
Source organism: Burkholderiales bacterium (assembly GCA_038106575.1). Taxonomy (GTDB): domain Bacteria; phylum Pseudomonadota; class Gammaproteobacteria; order Burkholderiales; family SG8-41. Next base: position 59,679 of record JAYOED010000002.1, on the reverse strand, counting down.
TACCTGATGCTGGCTCTGCGCGCCGAACTGCGCTCGCGCGGCGTTTACTCCGGAAAAACAGAACCCAATCTCGGCGCATTGCTCGATCTGGTCGCACTCGGCACGGTGGCAGACGTGGTACGGCTCGACGACAACAACCGTCTGCTGGTTCAGCAGGGTTTGCAGCGCATGCGCGCCGGTCGCGCCCAGCCCGGCCTGCAGGCCCTGTTCAACGCCGCCGGCCGAGACATTCGCCGCGCCGGCGCCTATGACCTAGGCTTTGTCGCAGGACCCCGACTCAATGCCGCAGGACGGCTCGATGACATGTCGCTGGGCATCGAGTGCCTGGTTACCGACGATCCTGTGCGCGCCGCGGAAATCGCCTCACAACTTGACCGGCTCAACCGTCAGCGCCGCGACATCGAATCTGAAATGCAGGAATCGGCGCTGGCAGCGGTCAATACCGAGGTCACCAGTTATACCCTGTGCCTGCACGATCCCGCTTGGCACCAGGGCGTCATCGGCATCCTTGCCTCGCGACTGCGTGAACGCGTGCACCGTCCGGTGTTCGCTTTTGCCGGAGCCAGTGACGGCGAGATCAAAGGCTCAGGACGCTCGATCCCGTCGCTGCATCTGCGCGATGCGCTGGATCTGGTGTCGAAACGCCACCCGCAGCTGATCCTGCGTTTCGGCGGCCACGCTGCAGCAGCGGGCCTGACACTGCACCCCGGAGCGTTCAGCGAATTCCAGAATGCCTTCGAAACTGTGGTCCGTGAACTGCTGACCCCGGCTGATCTTGAACGAGAGTGGATCACCGATGGTCCGCTGGCGGCTGCAGATGCAACGCTGGACAACGCCAAAACTCTGGCCGAGGCAGTGTGGGGACAGGGCTTTCCAGAGCCGCGTTTCTACGACACCTTCGAAATCATGACCCAGCGAATTGTCGGCGAACGCCATCTTAAACTGCGGCTGAAGCGCAATGATCGGCAATTCGATGCCATGCTGTTCGGACAGGCCGATCCGCTGCCTGAGCGCATCGCTGCCACTTACCGCCTTTCCGCCAACCACTACAGTGGCGTCACCACCCTGCAATTCATTCTCGAACATTGGCATACGAAATAACCCCAATGCCAAAAAATAAACTTAAATATTTGATTTAATTAAATATTATGAAACATGATCTACTGCTCACCGCCAAAGGCCATCAGGTGACTCAGCGCCGGATGGAACAGGAATTTGAATTGATCAAGCTGTGGGAGGCACAGGATCGCGCCGCCGCACTGAAAGCGGCCGCTCCTAAGATTCGCGCCCTTGCCCACACTGGCCATTCAAAAGTTGACGCCGCGCTGATGGACGCGCTGCCTAAACTGGGAATCATCGCCAACTTCGGCGTCGGCGTAGACCAGATCGACCTCGACGCAGCGAAAAAACGAGGCATCACCGTCACCAACACCGCGAATGCGTTGAATGACTGTGTCGCTGACTGCGCGATTGCACTGATCTTAAATACGTTGCGCAAATTCCCGCAAGCCGACCGCTACGTACGCGCAGGACACTGGAAAACCGACGGCACCTATCCGTTCACCACCTCCCTTGGAGGCAAGACGCTGGGCATACTCGGCCTCGGCCGCATCGGCGAGGAAATTGCAGCGCGTGCGCAAGCCCTCAAGATGGCCATCCGCTACCACAATCGCAACCGCAAGAACGTGCCCTACGCCTATGATCCCGATCCGGTGACACTGGCGAAGAATAGCGACGTGTTGGTTGCAATCACGCCCGGCGGCCCTGAAACGGACAGATTGGTCAATGCCGCAGTACTAGACGCACTGGGACCGCAGGGATACCTGGTCAACGTCGCCCGAGGCTCGGTGGTGGACCAGCCCGTGTTGCTGAAATATCTGCAGCAGCAGAAAATCGCCGGAGCCGGACTCGACGTCTATGACGACGAACCCAACGTGCCCCCGGCCTTCTTTGAACTTGAGAACATCGTGCTGCTGCCGCACATGGCCAGCGCGACCAACGAGACGCGGACGGCAATGGGCGCATTGCAGATCGAGAACATCCTGCTGCATCTCGAAGGCAAACCGGTCAAAACGCCGGTCATCTGAGAGACGCGTGGCAGGAGCTGCGGTAAAATCCGTCTTTTCCCGCGAATATCCCATGGAATCCGAACGCATCAACGCCATTGACAACCGTCTGTACGACCTCGAGGAGCGCGCGGGAGCTCTGCGGAGGTATCTTTGACTACGAGGCCAAAACCCGCCGCCTCGAAGAACTGGTCAAGCTGAGCGAAGATCCAGCGTTATGGGAAGACGCCAAGCGCGCGCAGGAAGTCGGACGCGAGCGCAAATCGCTTGAAGGCATCGTTGTCACGCTGCGCGACCTTGACCGTGAGATGCGTGACGCGCGCGAACTGTTCGAAATAGCGCGCGACGAGAAGGACGATAACACCCTGGTCGCGGTCGAACAGGATGCCGGCAAGCTGAACGGCATTCTCGAGGACATGGAGTTCCGCCGCATGTTCTCCAACCCGATGGACGCCAACAACTGCTTTCTCGACATTCAGGCCGGCTCGGGCGGCACCGAGGCCCAGGACTGGGCGTCGATGCTGGAACGCATGTACTTGCGTTATTGCGAGCAGAAGGATTTCCGTGTCGAAGTGCTAGAGGAATCCGTTGGTGATGTCGCTGGACTCAAGAGCGCCTCGCTGAAAATCACTGGTGACTACGCCTTTGGCCACCTGCGTACCGAAACCGGTGTCCACCGGCTGGTCCGCAAGTCGCCGTTCGATTCCAACAACCGGCGCCATACTTCTTTTGCCAGCGTGTTCGTCTATCCGGAAGTCGACGACTCGATCGAAATCGAAATCAACCCGGCCGACCTGCGCATCGACACCTACCGTGCATCCGGCGCCGGCGGCCAGCACATCAACAAGACGGACTCCGCGGTGCGCATCACTCACGTTCCCACCGGCATCGTCGTGCAATGCCAGAACGACCGCTCACAGCACCGCAATCGCGCTGAAGCCCACGCGATGCTGAAATCGAAGTTGTTTGAACTCGAGTTGCGCAAAAGAAACGAGCAGAAACAGGCACTGGAGGACTCCAAGACCGATATCGGCTGGGGCCACCAGATACGTTCATACGTGCTCGACCAGTCGCGAATCAAGGATCTGCGCACCAATGTCGAAATCGGCAACACCCAGGCAGTATTGGACGGCGATCTCGATGATTTCATCACCGCCAGTCTCAAATCAGGTCTCTGAACCAGGACTTCAACATGGAAAACCCGAACACCAAGCCGCCCACCGATACCAACAAGATCATTGAGGAACGTCGCGTAAAGCTCGAAGCGCTGCGCAAAAAGGGTACGGCTTTCCCCAACGATTTCGTCCGCCCCCACCTGGCCGCAGCACTTGCGGAAGGATTTGAGGAAAAAACCGCCAAGGAAATCACTGACGCTGCGCTTGTTGTCGGCGTTGCCGGACGCATCATGCTCAAGCGGGTCATGGGTAAGGCCTGCTTCGCCACCATCCAGGACATGAGCGGCCGCATCCAGATTTATGTCTCTGTCGACGATACCGGTGCTGAAGCCGTCGAAGAATTCAAGCATTACGACATAGGCGACATCGTCGGCGTCAGCGGATTACTGTTCAAGACCCAAAAAGGCGAACTGACGATCCGCGTCAAGAACCTTCGCCTGCTGACCAAGTCACTGCGACCGCTGCCGGAAAAATTTCATGGCCTTACCGATCAGGAAATGAAATACCGCCAGCGCTACGTCGACCTAATCATGAACGATGAAACGCGACTGGTATTCGTACAGCGCGGGCGTATTATCCAGGCTATCCGCAACCTGCTGTTGTCACAGCGCTTTTACGAAGCCGAAACGCCGATGATGCAGCCAATTCCCGGCGGCGCCTCGGCACGACCATTCGTTACACACCATAACGCGCTGGACATGCAGCTTTACCTGCGCATCGCCCCCGAGCTCTACCTCAAGCGGCTGGTCGTAGGCGGCTTCGAAAAAGTATTCGAAATAAACCGCAATTTCCGCAACGAAGGGATTTCGACCCGGCACAACCCCGAATTCACGATGCTCGAGTTCTACGTTGCCTATGTCAACCACGCTTTCCTGATGGAATTCATCGAACAGATCATCCGCGCCGCAGCGCAAGCCGCACACGGGTTCGAACAGATTACCTACCAGGGCCGTGCCATTGACCTGTCGAAACCCTTTGCGCGACTGACCATCACCGGTGCCATCAAGAAATACCGGCCCGATATCGGCGACGATGTGCTGGATGATCGTGCCCGCATCATCGCCAAACTCGAGGAACTGAAAATCCCCTATCGCGACAAGGACGGACTTGGCGGCCTGCAGCTGACACTATTTGAAAACACCGTGGAAGCCGAACTGTTCGAGCCAACCTATATCACCGACTATCCTGCCGAGGTTTCACCCCTGGCGCGACGCAGCGATGTTAACCCGGACATTACCGAACGCTTCGAGCTCTACATCGCCGGTCGCGAAATCGCCAACGGTTTCTCCGAGTTGAACGACCCCGAAGACCAGGCCGAACGTTTCCGCGAACAAGTCCGCCAGAAAGACGCCGGTGACCATGAAGCCATGCACTACGATGCAGATTACATTCGCGCGCTCGAATACGGCCTGCCACCCTGCGGCGGAGCCGGTATCGGTATCGATCGTCTGGTCATGCTGCTGACCGACAGCCCGTCAATCCGCGATGTAATCCTCTTTCCACATATGCGGCCGGAATAGCAGCGGAAGTAATCCCAACGGATGCGCGCCGACCTACCCCTCTGGCAGCCCTCACCGGCACAGATCGCGTCGGCCAACCTGACAGCATTCATGCCGCGGGTCGCACAACAGGGCGGGCCCGATTGCAGTACATACCCGGCGCTCTACGAATGGTCGATCGCTGAACCTGCAGCCTTCTGGCGGGAGCTGTGGGATTTTTGCGGCGTG
>JAYOED010000002.1:39071-54701 GCA_038106575.1 Burkholderiales bacterium | reverse complement strand
AACGCATACTGGAAAACCCCGATCGCATGCCCGGTGCGCGCTGGTTTCCAGATGCGCGTTTGAATTACGCAGAAAACCTGCTGCACGTCGCGAAGCAAGTCCTCCTAGGGGAACGTAGTGACGATGACATTGCCATCGTGTTCCGCGGCGAAGACAGGGTCAAAAGCCAGATCACCTTCGGTGAACTGCATCATGAAGTCTCGCGTCTTGCACAGGCGTTGCGCGCCACGGGCATCCGCCCTGGCGACCGTGTCGCCGGCTACATGCCCAACCTCCCGGGCACAGTCATCGCGATGCTGGCAGCGGCCAGCCTCGGCGCCGTCTGGTCTTCATGCTCTCCGGACTTCGGCGCACAAGGCGTCATCGACCGTTTCGGCCAGATTGAACCCAGGATCCTGTTCGCAGCTGACGGTTATTTCTATAACGGCAAGGTTATCGATAATCGCGGCCGCTTGCAGGAAATAATCGGACGCCTGCCGAGCGTCGAACAACTTGTCATCATCCCATACATCAGCGCCAATCCGGATATATCAGGGCTTCCGCACGCCATCAGCATATACGACCTGATGGCACCGTACCGGCCACAGCCGATTGCCTTCGAGCGGCTGCCTTTCGATCACCCGCTGTTCATCATGTATTCCTCGGGCACCACCGGCGTGCCCAAGTGCATCGTCCACGGGGCCGGCGGCACGCTGCTGCAGCATCTAAAGGAACACGTGCTACACACCGATATCCACTGCGGCGACCGCCTGTTCTATTTCACCACCTGCGGCTGGATGATGTGGAACTGGCTGGTTTCAGGACTCGCCGCTGGTGCCACGCTGATGCTTTACGACGGCTCGCCGTTCGTCGGCGAAGGCTCGGTGCTCTGGGATTATGCTGAGCAGGAAAAAATCACAGTGTTCGGCACTTCCGCCAAATACATCGATACGCTGGCCAAGTCCAGGCTTGCACCGCGCACAACCCATGATCTGACCGCACTGCGGGCCATGCTTTCGACCGGATCGCCGCTGGTACCTGAAAGTTTCGACTATGTCTATCGTGAAATAAAGCCCGACTTGCAGCTTGCCTCGATTTCAGGCGGCACCGACATCATTTCCTGCTTCGCGCTGGGCTGCCCGCTACTGCCGGTGTGGCGCGGCGAACTGCAGTGCCGCGGACTCGCCATGAACGTCGAAGTCTGGAACGGGGACGGACACCCGGTAAGCAATGAAAAAGGCGAACTGGTCTGCACCACACCGTTCCCGTCGATGCCGGTCGGTTTCTGGAACGATCCCGGCGGAACAAAATACCGTGCGGCCTACTTCGAACGCTTTCCCGGGGTCTGGCATCACGGAGATTACGTCGAGCTGACCGCGCACGACGGCCTGGTGTTCTACGGACGCTCCGATGCCGTGCTCAATCCAGGCGGAGTGCGCATTGGAACCGCTGAAATCTATCGCCAGGTCGAACAACTGGAAGAAGTCATCGAAAGCATCGCCATCGGCCAGGACTGGCCACCGCAGAATCCCGGCGATGTGCGGGTCGTACTCTTCGTGCGGCTGCGTGACGGGTTACTGCTTGATAGCGCGCTGATCGAGCGTATCAAGAAGCAGATCCGCGACAACACCACGCCGCGTCATGTGCCCGCGGTCGTCGTTCAGGTCGCCGACATTCCGCGCACCAAAAGCGGCAAGATTGTCGAGCTGGCCGTGCGCAATATCGTCCATGGGCAGCCAGTCAGGAACGTCGAAGCCCTCGCCAATCCCGAAGCCCTGAACCATTTCCGCAACCGTGACGAATTGCGCAGTTGACTCCGTCAACGCCAACTTTGTTATGAATTTCTCTGGAAAAATGCTGTAACGCTTTGTAAGCGTATGACTTTTTTTATACGCGCCGGTTCCGGACGCCGCTTAGGATGCACCTGTCATTCTGATGCGAAAGGAGAGCAACATGTCAGAAACCCGTAAATTGAACCCGCTGATCGCGGCCGCCGCAGTATCGGTTATTGTGTTCAGCGCCCTGAGCATCGGCGTCATGACCGGATTGGTGCTGAGTTCATTCTCGAATAGCAGCGAAACCGACCTGGAAGCAGAAGCCGCCAAAGCAGCTGACACCAACCATGGCCGCAGCCGCTTCGTCTTCCACAACCAAAACCCAAACTAAACATGAGCCGGCAAACAGCCGGTACAGGTTGCCTCCTCATCCAAACCGGCTGTCGCCACACCTGATTTGGCACCGGTATGTTCAACCTGCGGCGTTGTTGCCGGCGTCCATGCCATCAACCAGAAAGGCGAAGGCAGCAGTCTCGGCGCGGTTGCCGGCGGCCTGATCGGGGGCATTCTCGGCAACCAGATCGGCGGCGGTTCCGGCAAGAAAATCGCCACCGTGGCTGGTGTAGCCGGCGGTGCCTATGCCAGCCACCAGGTCGAGAAAAACATGAAGACCACGACGCACTATGACGTGGTCGTCAAGATGGATGACGGCACGACCCTTACTTTCTCCTACGAGACGCAGCCTGGTTTCGCGTTGGGCAGCAAGGTCAAGGTCGTCAACGGCCTGATGGTCGCGAGCTGATCCACCGCCACCAACCTCCTCCTGCTGACCCCGCACCCTCCAAAAATGGGCTGAGGGGTTTTTATCGTCAGTATACGACTTCACTTATGAAGTCCATTTATCCACTTAAAAACACACATTTAGTTGAATCACGACAACTGATTTTTTTCTTTGCTCATATACCCATATGGGGTATATACTGAGGTATGGATCAGCTCATTGCCAAATCGACTGCCATTGATCTGCCGATCAGCGGGATGACCTGCGCAGCCTGCGCGACGCGCATCGAGAAAGTTCTCAACCGCCTGCCGGAAGTACACGCCGCGGTGAACTTCGCCACCGAACAGGCACACATTGAATATCCGGCACAACTAAAACCCGACGATCTGATCGCTGTGATCCGCAAGGCAGGCTACGACGCGCATGTACCGGTTGCCGGCGAACCCTCCCGGGATGCACAGCGAGAGGCGCAATATCAACACGACCTGCTTCTTTTTTCCGTTGCAGCGGCACTGTCGCTGCCCTTTATTGCGCTGATGGCCACCATGTTCACCGGCATCGGCCATCACTGGTTGCCGGGCTGGATGCAGTGGCTGCTGGCCACACCGGTGCAGTTCTGGGTCGGCGCCCGGTTCTACAGCGGCGCCTGGCATGCACTGCGCGGTGGCGGCGCCAACATGGACGTGCTGATTGCCCTCGGCACCGGCATTGCATATCTTTTCAGTGCGACGGTAGTCGCGTTCGACCTCGATCATCACCTCTACTTCGAAGCCAGCGTCAGCATCATCACGCTGGTATTTCTCGGCAAACTGCTCGAATCACGCGCCAAGGCGCGCGCCTCCGCGGCAATTGAGGAACTCGTCAAGCTGCAACCGCAGTTGGCCTGGGTTGAACGTGACGGACAGTGGATCGAACAGCCTGTAACTACGCTCAAAGTGGGTGATGTCTTCCAGTTGCGTCCGGGCGCATCAGTGCCGGTCGACGGAGAAATACTCGAAGGCCAATCCAGCATTGACGAAGCACTACTCACCGGCGAAAGCCTGCCGGTCACGAAGAAAGCCGGCGACAAGGTCTACACCGGAACCATCAACGCCCAGGGCGTATTACGCTGCGAGGCTACCGGCATCGGAACTGACACCGCGCTCGCACGCATCGTCCAGCTAGTCAGCGAAGCACAGGGATCCAAAGCGCCGATCCAGCGGCTCGCCGACGTCATCGCGGGCATTTTCGTGCCGGTGGTCGTGATCATCGCCGTCCTCACCTTAGCTGGGTGGTGGTGGCACTCCGGTTCGTTCGCAGAATCCATCGTGCCAGCTGTCGCTGTCCTGGTCATCGCCTGCCCGTGCGCGCTGGGCCTTGCCACGCCGACGGCAATCATGGTGGGCAGCGGAACCGGCGCGCGCGCTGGCGTACTGATCAAGAATGCCGAAGCACTGGAACATGCGGGACAGCTCGATACGCTGGTCGTCGACAAGACCGGCACGCTGACACAAGGCATGCCCGCAGTCACTGATCTGATCGCGATGGCGCAGACCGATCAAAAGGAGTTACTGCGTATCGCCGCCGCCCTCGAATCGGGATCGGAACACCCGTTGGCACGCGCAGTAATTGCCAAATCACGTCAAGAAAAACTCGACCTACCGGCAACGTCGCAGTTCGAAGCAGTCACCGGCAAAGGCGTGCGCGCCGTCATTGACGGCGCGCCGGTGCTGCTTGGCTCACCGGCCTTCCTCACGGAAAGCGGTTTCGACATCGAAACGGCCATCAGCGAAATGCTGGAAACGCAAGGAAAAACAGTCATTGCCATTGCCCGGAACAGCACATTTCTCGGCTTCATTGCCATCGCCGACCCGGTACGACCGACGTCAGCCGAAGCCGTTGCATCCCTAAAACAACTGGGCATCAGGGTGATCATGCTCACCGGTGACAACGCCCGCACCGCTGCACATATTGCGCGCGAAGTCGGTGTCGAACAATTCGAAGCGAGCCTGCTGCCCGAAGGCAAAGCGCAGTTCATCAACCGCCTGCGCCAGGAAGGACATCATGTCGGCATGATCGGAGACGGCGTCAACGACGCGCCGGCGCTTGCTTCCGCCGACGTCAGTCTCGCCATCGGTGCCGGATCCGACGTCGCCATTGATGCTGCAGACGTAACGCTGATGCGCGACGACCTGATCGGCGCAGTCAATGCGATCACGCTGTCGTGCGCAACGCTGCGCAAAATCAGGCAAAACCTGTTTTTCGCATTTATTTACAACGTACTCGGCATACCGCTCGCGGCTGCAGGCATGCTCAATCCCGTCATTGCCGGCGCGGCGATGGCAATAAGTTCGGTGTCAGTCGTCAGCAATTCGCTGTTACTGCGACGCTGGCGCCCCCATACCCATCACTGACAGGAGATCGACCATGGAGCAGACCACCTTAGCCATCAGCGGCATGACCTGCATGGGTTGCGTCGCCAGCGTCAAGAAAGTGCTCTCCGGCATTCCCGGCGTGAGCAAGACCGAAGTCACGTTGCAGCCCGGACAGGCGCAAGTCGAGTTTGACGCCAGCCTGACCGGTATCGCCCAGCTCAAGCAGGCCGTCGAGGATGCAGGTTATGACGTCGCCTGATACCACACACACCCATGGCAATCACTGCCACCACGACCCGGTAGTGCAACCGCACAAGCAGGCCCTGCTCAAGCGCCTGAATCGCGTCGAAGGCCAGGTGCGCGGCGTCGCGCAGATGATCGAGAACGACCGCTATTGCGTCGACGTGCTGACGCAGGTCGCGGCAGTGCAGTCGGCACTCGACGCCGTCGCGCTGCAACTGCTGGAGGACCACACCAGGGGCTGCGTCACCAGCGCCGTGAGGACCGACTGCGGGGACCGGGCCATTGCGGAACTGATCACGGTCGTGAAGCGCTTCGCGCGCTAAAAAACTAGTAGTTCCAGATCTGCCACCACGGCACAGCCGCCTTTGGGCCACCCTTGAGGTAAACGCTGTTGGGGAAATTCCGGTTCAACACGCGTTCGGCATCATCGCGAAGCGTTTTCAAACCCAGTGCGTCATAACCCTGGACCATGATCACCAGTCCTTCCTCGTTCGCCGGAGCGTCAGGATAGGTCTTCAACACGTATTGCGCACGGTTGACCGCCGCCACATAGGCTTTGCGTTTCATGTAATAGCGCGCAACGTGTATTTCATGAGAAGCCAGCGAGTTGACCAAGTAACTCATACGCAATATGGCATCCGGAGTGTACTTGCTCTCGGGATAACGCGTCGCGAGTTCCTTGAACGCTCCGAACGCGTCCGTGGCAGCCTTGGGATCGCGCTCGGACAAATCCTGTCCGCTGAAAACCCCCATGATGCCCAGATTATCATTGAAATTGATTAGCCCGCGCAGGAAATACATGTAATCGGCGCTGGGATGATTAGGAAAGGTCTTGAGGAAACGGTCGATGGTTGCCAGTGCCGATGCCTGATCCTCGTACTTCCAGTGCGCATAAGCCAACTCTATCTGCGCCTGCTGCGCGAAACGCCCGAAAGGATAACGTGACTCGATCCGCTCGTAATGCTTGATCGCGCTCTCCCAGTTGCGGTTTGACAGTTCGTCACGGGCTTCCGCGTATAGCTTCTGCACCGACCAGGTCCGGGTCTCGTCGTACTGCTTGCCGTCGAAGAGTCCGCACCCGCCGAGGATCAGGGTCGCGGCAAGCAAGGCGAATGACGATAAAATACTCCACATCTGTTTTTGAAACGGTTTGCACTGAATTGTCATCTGAAAATTATACCTGTTTGCCTGCTGTTCCGGCTCCGCATCGATTGACGGTGCCGGACTCCAGCGCCGGCCAGCGCCTGGACCAGACGCTGGCGCACATGCTGCCCCAGTTTTCACGCGCCCGGCTCGCGTACTGGATCAAGGAAGGCCGGGTCACCGTCGACGGCAGGCTGCCGGCGCCGCGCGACCGCCTCCACGGCGGGGAGCAGCTGATCGTACAACCGGCGTTGTCGCCTCAGGAAACAGCGTTCCGCCCGCAGGCGCTGCCACTCGACATCGTTTACGAAGATGACGCGCTGCTGGTTATCAACAAGCCGGCCGATCTAGTCGTTCATCCCGGCAGCGGCAACTGGGAAGGCACGCTGCTCAACGCCCTTCTCGCCTATGCTCCGGAACTCGCCACCGTTCCGCGCGCGGGTATCGTACACCGGCTCGATAAGGACACCAGCGGACTGCTCGTGGTCGCACGCACGCTGACTGCGCAGACCGATCTCGTTCGGCAGTTGCAAGCGCACAGCGTCGGCCGCGAATACTGCGCAGTCGCTCATGGACGGGTAGCGCGCAACGGAAAAATCGAGGGTGCCATCGGCCGTGATCCGCGCAGCCGCACGCGCATGAAAGTCACCGCCACTGGAAAACCGGCAGTCACGCATTACACCGTGATCGAACGCCTTGCCGCGGCCAGCGTGCTCGCCTGCCGCCTGGAAACCGGGCGCACCCACCAAATCCGCGTACACCTGCAGAAACTGGGGCACCCGATCTGGGGCGATCCGGTCTACGGCAAGCGCAACGGCCCGGCACAGCCGCACATCGGCCGCCAGGCGCTGCATGCCAAAAAACTCGCACTGATTCACCCGCAAAGCGGCAAGGCCATGCAATGGCAGGCACCGCTTCCCGCAGACCTGCAACACCTGATCGAAGCATTACGCACTGGATGAAATACGACATGCCCCAACAATGGATCGTCCCCGACTGGCCGGCGCCTGCGAACGTACGCGCGCTGATCACCACACGCGCCGGCGGCATCAGCAGCGGGCCCTGGGCCAGCCTCAATCTGGGTACACGCACTGAAGACGATCCGGTTGCCGTCGCCGAAAACCGTAACCGGCTGCAGAAACACCTTCCGCAGGAACCGAAATGGCTGTCCCAGATAAACGGCGCGACAGTCGTCGATGCCGATACCCTGAAAGACGCGCCTGAGGCGGATGCCAGTGTGGCGCACCGACTGGGCACCGTCTGCGCGATCCTGATCGCCGACTGTCTGCCAGTGCTGCTGACCGACCGTGCGGGAACCTGCGTTGCCGCTGCCCACGCCGGCTGGCGCGGACTGGCGGGCGGCGTCCTTGCAAACACGGTCGAACGCATGTCAGCACGGCCGCAGGAACTGGTGGCGTACATCGGTCCCGGCATCGGCCCGGATGCCTTTGAAGTCGGTGATGACGTACTGCAGGCCTTCTGCGACAGAGCTCCGGAAAACCGCACCGCGTTCTCCCGGCTGCGGCAGGGCAAATGGCTGTGCGACCTGCCGGCGCTGGCACGAAACGCACTGAGCCGGGCGGGATTGACCCAGATCTACGGCGGTGCCGACTGCACCGTCTCCGATCCGCAACGTTTTTTTTCCTACCGCCGCGACAAGGTCACCGGCCGCATGGCAGCACTCATCTGGCGTACCTGCGACTGACGAGCCCCTTCCCGTATAATTGCGCGCTTTGCCGCGCCATCAGGCGCATTGCCGGAACCGGATCAACGTGAATACCCTGTCCTGGATCATCGTGGCCACCCTTGCAGGCGGCGTGCTTTCGGCACTCGTCGCGGCGCTCTTTGCGATCAAGGCCAAGGCATCCCAGGTGCCGATGCTGGTCAGCTATGCCGTGGGTGCCCTGCTCGGCGCGGCATTCATCGAAGTACTGCCGCATGCTTTCGAGCAGAGCAAAGACATCAGCGCCACAGCGGCAACGGTGCTGTTCGGCATCCTCGCCTTCTTCGTCTTGGAAAAACTGGTGCTGTGGCGCCACTGCCATGTCGAGGAATGCGAAGCGCACGACCCGCACACTCCGCCTGAACATGACCACAGCCGCAGCGGCCTGATGATCCTGATCGGCGACACCTTCCATAATTTCGTTGACGGTGTGCTGATCGCAGCGGCGTTCATGGCCGATATCGAACTGGGCATCGTCACCGCGATCGCCATCATCGCGCATGAAATCCCGCAGGAAGTCGGCGATTTCCTGATCCTGCTGCATTCCGGATACAGCAAGCGTAGGGCACTGCTGCTCAACATGCTCGCCAGCGCGGCGATGGTACTCGGCGGCGTGCTGGCCTGGTTCACGCTAAAGATGATGCAGGCGCTGGTTACGCCGCTGCTGGCGCTGGCGGCGGCGAGCATGCTCTACGTTGCCGTGGCCGACCTGATCCCCGGACTGCACCGTCGACCCGAAATCGCCGCCACCGTGCAGCAGGTCGCGCTGATTGGGCTCGGCATCGTGACCATATGGGCTGTTAGCGCCTGGGCGCACGGTCACTGATAACCCTTTAAAACAATAACTTGATGGACCCGCTTCGCGGCCTCTGCTGCGCGCCGTGTTATCGTTGCACCTGATCCCGTTCATCGGCGTGTCATCATTTCGCCGCAGTCTGCAGTCATTTCCATGACCGACCCCAAACCCGACGCCGCAGCAGCATTTACCGAACTACAGCGCCGTCTGCTGGCTGACGCTGCAAGCAAGCTCGGCCCCGGCGCACTGCCGGACCCTGCAGCGATGATGCATACCCTGAGCGCGGCCGCGGCGGTCAACAGCGAGCGCTGGCTCGAACTCAACAACCGCTACTACCGCGATCACCTTGAACTGTGGCAAGCCTACACCGGAACAACGGACGGTGACAAACCGGAACCGCCTTCGGAGGATCGCCGTTTCCGCGCGCCGGAATGGAAAGAGCCTTATTTCAGCTACCTCGCCCGTTCCTATCTGATCTCGGCGCGTTGGCTGGAAGAACTGACGGCCTCAGCGCGCCTTGAACCGCACGCCCAGCACAAACTCGAGTTCTATACCAGGCAACTGATCGACGCAATGTCACCGGCCAACTTTCCGTGGAGCCATCCGGAAGCGCTGAAACTCGCGGCACAGACCGAGGGCGAGAGCATCAACCGCGGGCTGAAGAATCTCGCCGCTGATATCGATCGCGGGCTGGTGTCGATGACCGACGAGAGCGCGTTTGAAGTTGGCCGCAACCTGGCGATCACGCCGGGTTCCGTTGTTTATGAAAACGATTTTATGCAGTTGCTGCAGTACGCGCCACTTTCGGAAAAAGTCCATGAACGGCCGCTGGTGATAGTGCCGCCGTTTATCAACAAGTACTACATCCTTGATCTGCAGCCTGAAAACTCTTTCGTGCAGCACACACTCGAAGCTGGGCATACGGTATTCATGGTGTCGTGGCGCAACATCCCCGAAGCTATGGGTAGGGCCACATGGGAGGATTACCTGGAACACGGCGTGCTGCGCGCGCTGACAGTGGCCCGCGAGATCTGCGGCGTGGAACAGGCCAATGCGCTGGGATTCTGCGTCGGCGGCACGCTACTTGCCTGTGCGCTAGCAGTACTGCGCGGCCGTAATGAAAAGCCGGTCTCCAGCGTCACCCTTCTCACCACCATGCTCGATTTCGGCGATACCGGCGAGCTGAGTGTTTTCGTCGACGAGCCATACGTCAAAGCGCGGGAAGCCGAATTCGCCGCCGGCGGCGTGCTGCGCGGCCGTGAACTGGCGGCAACCTTCGCCAGCCTCCGCGCCAACGACCTGATCTGGCCGTACGTGGTCAACAATTACCTGAAGGGCCGCACGCCGGACGCCTTCGACCTGCTCTTCTGGAACAGCGACAGCACCAACCTGCCCGGCACCATGTATTGCGAATACATACGCAACACCTATCTTGAAAACCGCCTACGCGAACCCGGCCGCCTGACGATGTGCGGCACGCCGGTCGACCTGAGCACTGTCGATATGCCCGCCTATGTGCTGGCTGCCCGCGAGGATCACATTGTTCCCTGGCGCACCGCCTACAACACGGTGCAACTGATCGGCGGCGACATCCGCTTTGTACTGGCAGCCAGCGGCCATATCGCCGGGGTCATCAACCCGGCGAAACGCAACAAGCGTAATTTCTGGGTCAACGACGTGCTGCCGCCTGAAGCCGACGCCTGGCTGCAGGGCGCCGCCAGCATGCCCGGCAGCTGGTGGCCGGACTGGACACAATGGCTGGCGACACACGGTGGCGGACTGGTGGCTCCGCGTACACCCGGCACCGGGAAATATCCTGCAGTCGAAGCAGCCCCGGGCCGCTATGTCCGCGAAAAATGCGCCTGAACCGGCACGGATCAATGTGCGGCAGCGCCGAATGCTGCTAGATTAATCACCGTTACAAATAAAGGAGGAGTCAACATGTCACGCGTTGCAGTCGTCACCGGCGGTATGGGCGGCCTCGGCGAGGCCATCTGCATGAAACTTGCGAAGATGGGCTATCAGGTGGTCGCCACCTACTCGCCCGGCAACCAGAAACACAGCCAGTGGCTGGCCGACATGCAGAAGGAAGGTTTTGATTTCCGTGCCGTACCGGTCGATGTCGCCGATTATGATTCCTGCAAGAAAGCCGTGGCGCAGATCGCCAAGGACGTCGGTCCGGTCGACGTGCTGGTCAACAACGCTGGCATCACGCGGGATACCACCTTCCGCAAGATGGAGAAGGACAGCTGGGATGCCGTGATGAAAACCAACCTCGACAGCGTGTTCAACATGACCAAGCCCGTCATCGAAGGCATGGCCGAACGTGGCTGGGGCCGGGTCATCAACGTGTCTTCGGTCAACGGCCAGAAAGGCGCCTTTGGCCAGACCAACTATTCGGCGGCCAAGGCCGGCATGCACGGCTTCACCAAGGCCGCCGCGCTCGAATACGCCCGCAAGGGCGTTACCGTCAATACCATTTCTCCCGGTTACATCGGCACCAAGATGGTGATGGCGATACCCAAGGAAGTGCTCGATTCCAAGATCATTCCGCAGATCCCGATCGGCCGCCTGGGCAAACCGGAAGAGGTCGCCGGGCTGGTGGCCTACCTGTGCTCGGAAGAAGCGGCATTTGTCACCGGTGCCAACATCGCTATCAACGGCGGTCAGCACATGCAATAACCTGCATCGGGCATTCCCGCCGGTATCCGATGCCGGCGGGTTGCCATGATCACCCACTGCAGCATTGAGGCCATGCTGCGCCTGACCCCGGTTTGATTGCGCGGCACCCAACAATACCGAACTGGCGCATTTAATTATCTGATTTATTTGATGTTTTTTAATGCTGCAGTTGCGTTGCTGCGACGCATGTGAAATAATGTTTTACCTTCTTCCTGAGGCAACCTATGAGCGCAACGGTCCGCACCATCAAGAAGTATCCCAACCGCCGACTCTATGACACCGAAACCAGCAGCTACATCACGCTGGCCGACGTCAAGAAACTGGTGCTCGAGAACGTCGAGTTCAAGGTCGAGGACGCCAAGACTAAGGAAGATCTGACCCGCAGCATCCTGCTGCAGATCATTCTGGAGGAAGAGTCGGCCGGCGCGCCGATATTCACCAGCGATTCGCTGTCGCAGATCATCCGTTTCTACGGCAACGCCATGCAGGGCATGATGGGCAGCTACCTCGAAAAAAACATCCAGACCTTCATGCAGATTCAGCAGAAGCTCCAGGACCAGTCGCGCCAGGTCTACGGCCAGAACCCGATGCTCAACTCGGAAACCTGGAACGAATTCGTGAAGATGCAGGGTCCGGCGATGCAGGGCCTGATGAGCCGCTACCTGGAGCAGAGCGCGCGCACCTTCCTCGACATGCAGAACCAGCTCTCCGCGCAGACCCGCAACCTGTGGGGTAATTTTCCGTTCCCGGGATTCCCCGGACATCCGGGTGATCCCAAAAAAGAAGGCGGCGAAGACCCGAAGTCCTGACGCGCGCTGCGCGTTCCTGTTTTCTGATATCCGTGCCCACCCCTCCACGCAAGGTCGGCTTTATTTCCTTGGGCTGCCCCAAGGCGACCGTTGATTCCGAGCACATCCTGACCCGGCTGCGCGCTGAAGGCTATCTGATCTCGCCAACCTATCAGGAAGCCGATCTCGTCGTCGTCAACACCTGCGGTTTCATCGACGCCGCGGTCGATGAATCGCTGGACGCCATCGGCGAAGCCCTGACCGAAAACGGCCGCGTCATCGTCACCGGCTGCCTCGGCGCCAAAGGCGACATCGTGCGCGAGCATCACCCCAAAGTGCTTGCCGTCACCGGTCCGCATGCCACGGACTCAGTGATGGACGCCGTGCATACCCATCTGCCGAAACCGCACGATCCGTACACCGACCTGGTCCCGCCGCAGGGCATTCGCCTGACGCCGAAACATTACGCCTATCTGAAGATTTCCGAGGGCTGCAATCACCGCTGCACCTTCTGCATCATTCCGTCAATGCGCGGCGACCTGGTCAGCCGGCCTGTCGGAGAGGTCATGAACGAGGCGGAAAATCTGGTCAAGGCCGGCATCAGGGAGCTGCTGGTGATCTCGCAGGACACCAGTGCCTACGGCGTCGACGTCAAATACCGCACCGGATTCTGGAACGGGCGTCCATTGAAAACGCGGATGACCGAGCTCGCACAGGCGCTGTCCGGACTCGGCGTCTGGGTACGCCTGCACTACGTCTACCCCTACCCGCACGTCGACGAGGTGATTCCGCTGATGGCGGAAGGCAAACTGCTGCCTTATCTCGACGTGCCGTTCCAGCACGCCAGTCCGCGCATCCTCAAGCTGATGAAGCGGCCGGCGAATACGGAAGGCACACTAAAACGCATTCAGGACTGGCGGACGGTCTGCCCCGACCTGACCATCCGCAGCACCTTCATCGTCGGCTTTCCCGGTGAAACCGAAAAAGAATTCGAGGAACTGCTGGCCTTCCTTGAAGAAGCGCAGCTCGACCGTGTCGGCTGCTTTGCCTATTCTCCAGTCGAAGGCGCCGCCGCCAACGCACTGCCGTCGCCAGTGCCCGCTGAAATCAGGAAAGAACGGCTTGCGCGCTTCATGGCTGCGCAGGAAAAGATCAGTACAGAACGGCTCAAGCGCAAGGTCGGCAAGACGATGGACGTGCTGGTCGACGAAATCGGCGAGGACGGCGCCATGGCCCGTTCTTCAGCCGACGCCCCGGATATCGACGGCCGCATCATCATCCGTAAGGGCACCGGACTCAAACCCGGAGAATTCGCCAGGGTCAAAATCACCAAGTCCGACGCCCATGACCTGTGGGCTGCTCCGGTCATGCTGCGGGCCGGCTGATGTGGCAGCGCCTGAAAAGCTGGGCGCGGCTGCTCAAAAGCGACGTCATCACCCTGTGGTTTGCCTGCCGCAATCCGCAAACGCCGTGGTACGCGAAACTCTTCACCGCACTGATCGTCGCCTACGCATTCAGCCCGATCGATCTGATTCCTGACTTCATTCCGGTGCTGGGACTGCTCGATGAAATGATCCTGCTACCCGTCGGCATCTGGCTTGCACTGAAACTGATACCCCCCCGGTTTTGGCGAATTCGCGGCAACAAGCGCAGGACTGGTTGGACGCACACAAGCTGAAGCCGCGCAATTATGTTGCCGCCACGGTATTCGTGGCACTATGGATTGCCGCTGCCTGGCTGCTGTGGCGCTGGTTCACCGAATCATGACCGATTCGAATTCCCCGAAACCCCGCCGGCGCTTGCTGCGCCGGCAAGACGACGGCGTCGACTCCGAAGTCGCCATGCGCGAACTGTCCTTCGTAACACTGATTGCCGGATTGGTCATCGGCGCCGCCTTTATCGTCGCCTACCATTTCGTGCGCCCTGCGCCACCGAATTCATTCGTAAATTTAACCGGCCATCCCGCCGGCGCCTATCACCTTTTTACTCAGCGCTAGCGCGAACCGCTGGCCAGGGATAAAAATCAAGGTGGAACTGCGGAATTCGTCGGGATCAGTCGACAATCTGCGGCGACTCGCCGATGAAACCTTCGGTATCGACGTGGCACTGTTCCAGGGCGGCGTGACCGAACAGGGCACGGATTACGTCTATACATTACGCGGGCACATCGACCTGGTACGCGCACGTCTGAGTCAAATCAAACCGCCGCAGGCGTGACCGGCTCCCCGCTGAAAAAGGCCGCCACATCTCCGATCCCCCGGGTGCGCGTCATCGGCGGCAGGCTGCGCCAGATACGCTTGCCGTAGGATTTAGAAATCAATCGCGGATCGCAGATCATCAATACGCCACGGTCGGTTTCATCGCGGATCAGCCGCCCTGCGCCCTGCTTCAGCGAAATCACCGCGCGCGGCAGCTGGTATTCCATGAACGCGTTTCGACCTTCGTTGTTGATCTTCTCGATGCGTGCCGACAGCACTGGATCATCGGGCGGCGCGAACGGCAGGCGGTCGATCATCACCAGTGACAGCGCGTCACCGCGCACGTCCACGCCTTCCCAGAACGACTGGCTGCCGACCAGCACCGCGTTGCCGAGCTCGCGAAAGCGCTGCAGCAGTTCGCTGCGCGAGCCCTCGCCCTGCGCCAGCAGCGGGTAATCCCAGCCACGTCTCCTGAATTCGTCGATCAGCAGGCCGTGCGCTTCGCGCAGCGCGCGCAGGCTGGTAAAGAGCAGGAACGCGCGGCCGCGACTGGCCTCGATCACCGGAAGTGCCGCCTTGACCGCGGCGCGGGTGTATTCCGCGGTGTTCGGATCCGGAAGCTTTTCCGGCACATAGAGCAGGCCCTGCTTTTCGAACTCGAACGGGCTCGCCCAGCACGCGGTCTGCGCAGCCTCGATGCCGAGCTCGTTGACGTAATGCGAAAAATCGCCGTTGACCGACAGCGTAGCCGAAGTGAATACCCAGGCCCGCGCCTGCGCCTCAACCTGCTTGCGGAAGATTTTCGCGATCGACAGCGGCGTGGCGTTGAACTGCACCGACTGGTTGAAAACCTCCACCCAGTACACCAGAGCCGGGTCGCTGTCTTCGCGCCAGCCCTCGAGCCGGGCGCGCAATTCGTCGGCACGCTCAAAGCACTGCTGCAGGCCCTCGCTACGCGCGGCCTGCGAGCGCAGTATTTCCGTAAGATCAGTCAAGCGATCGCAGGCATCGGCAAGCGCTTCAGTGACGTCTTTGCGGTTACGCAGCGCACTCGCAGCCAATCGTGCACCGGCCTCCTCGAATGCCAGCCGAAGATCACGTGCCGCTTTCTCCACCGCGGCGGCAGCATCGGGCAGCACCGAGTAATCCTTGGCCGACACCGCACCTT